>UQYD01000103.1 GCA_900545305.1 uncultured Eubacterium sp. | reverse complement strand
ATCCACCGGAAAATGCAGTATTTCTCCTTTTTCGTTATAATGCCAGTCTTGTGTTCCATAGGCAGTAAAAACAGGATCTATGTTTTACCTTCCCAACTTCTAATTTTTTACATCATATCCCAAAAGCCTTGTCGTACTCAATAACTCCATTTAATTTGTTTTGACTTCCGTTAAGATTAAGTGCCATAAAACTTTCATCGTCAACTTCAAATAGCGCTTTTATTCCACACTCACTTGCCGGAATATATCCTGCCTTTGGATAGTATTTGGAATGTCCCAAAACAACTGAATATTCATATCCCAATTTATGTGCTATACTGTGTCCTTCTTTCATCAAAGATAATCCGATTCCCCTGTTCTGATAATCGGGTAATACAGAAAGAGGGGCAAGCGCAAGAACCTCAACCCCTTGAACAACTGCTTTTGTAAAAAGAATATGTCCTACAATTTTTTCGTCCTCGACAGCAACAAGAGAAAGTTCCGGAATAAACGATTTGCTTTTTCTTAACGCAGCAACTAAGTTCTGTTCATTTCCATCTGTATAGTCAGCATTTTCAAATGCTTCTTTTACAACATGATATACCGTATCATAATCTTCTGGTCTTTCTTGTCTTATAATCAAAATAGATACCTACATAGTTTTAAGCTTTTTACAATTACAGGAAATGGCAAATCTACTATCTACCTCTCAATTTTTATGGCTCTGACAATGATAATATCCGGGATTTCTTTATTAAAATAGCATTCTTCGTAAAATCCGTCTATGACAAATCCGGTATCAAAACACAGATTAAAAATATCCTGTAAAGAACGATGATAATAACATTGTTTTTGCGGCTGTCCTTCAATCGCAATATCGTAATAGCTGTGCGGCGTCATATATTTTTCTGTAAGCGTTACAAAACAGGGGTGCTGTGTCGCAAATACAAATACTCCGTTATCCTCAAGCAATTTATAAACAGAGGTAAAAAGCGGCTTAATATCGGTAATATCCATGACCGCCATATTGGAGACTGCTTTTGTAAACGGCTTATTTCTTTTTAATGCCATCAGACTTTTCATATTTATTACTCCGTCAAACTGAAAGTTTCTTTTTCTTGATAAATGGGGATTAGTTTTCCTTTTTTCCAATCAGCAATAACCACCTATGGTCAAAGCATATTTGTCCCTCCTTGATATAGGGATTAAAACCTGTTTTATCTCCACCATTCAAATCGTATTCCATTTTATCAATAATATCTTTTTGAATATCCTCTGGTGTACTTGTCAAATCCATCCAACTTTGTAGATTTACAGGAACAAGTGTTGTTTCTTCAAGCTGAAGCTCAAAAGCATCCTCAAACAATGCTTCAAATTCTTCTCTGCTAAGTATTCTTGTATGTGAGTTATCACGCATCGTTTCAATAGCGTCATTAGTTTCACGCAATTCTTCTGTAGTCGCTACCATATCCCAAATAACAAGTTTTCCACCTTTTTTCAAAACTCGTTGCATCTCCCGAAAAGGCTTTTCAGGCTCAACAAAATGGTGCAATGAAAGTCTTGTAATCACAAGGTCAAATGTTTCATCTTCAAAAGGTAAGCATTCCGCATTCCCCGATACAAATGATATGTTCTGAATACCTTCTTGCTTTGCCAGTTTTTTTCCCTGCTCCAACATTGCTTCTGTCAAATCCAAACAAGTAATGTCCTTAACATAAGGAGCCACTGCTCTTCCACATATACAGGTTCCAGCAGCAACCTCCAATGCATGTTCATTGCCCTTTGCCTGAATACTACGAATCAAATAATCGGTATATTCTGCCTTAGACATATGATATGAAGCAAATTTCTCTGCTTGTGTACCAAATGATTTTTTCACTTCATTATAGTTATTCATAAACTTTTACCTCGCTGTAAACTTCAAAGTTTCTGTTCCTTACAAACTTCGATTTTAATGTCTCTATTATACCATAATGATACTATTATAAAAAAGGAAAAAGAGCTCCTTCGAGCTCTTTTGGGTCAGTTCTGCAAATTCTTTAGGTTAGAATCGATGATGGGGTAAACGAAAAAGCAGTTTTGACATTTCAGTGAACTGCCCCTTCGTTTACTCCATTTTCGATTTGACCTAATTGAACAAAGTGAGCGTCCGAGTAGC
>UQYD01000102.1 GCA_900545305.1 uncultured Eubacterium sp. | reverse complement strand
ATAGCTATTGTGCTGGTAATCCGGTAAATGGCTGGGACCCTAGTGGGCTTGATAAGGAAAAACATTTGAATGTGCCAGCATTTTCACAAAAATATTCACAAGATTGTTGGGGTGCAGCGCTTTCTGGATATTTTGCATATAAACTTGGCGATACAACAGATAGACAGGATGATATTGTTGAATCAGTTTATAAAAATCTGACAAAAAATTTTGATATTGACGATGATATTGTTAAGGCACAAGAAATAGAGAATGTAAATGAGGCAATTGGTTGTAAGTATTATGAAGTTGACAAATATAACAGTGGAGCTGCACCAAAGTACTATACATCTATAGGTAATATACCAGTAATGGAATTTAAAAATGTTAAAGATAATCAATTAAGAGAATATATAATTTCAGAAATAGATAAAGAAAATCCTTTAATTATACTATATAATGATTCAGGACTAGGACATTATATTACTGTTACAGGATACACTATTAAAGGTAACGAAATGACAGTAAATTATAATGACTCATTAGGAAATGGAGAGAGTGTTAAAAAAACAGCATCCATTGATACTATAAAAAGTCATTATACATATGATGATGGAAAGACTTGTGCATTTAAGGCAGTATATGGTGTTAGTACCGGAGAAAAAAAGGAGGAATAACAATGATGAAGAAAATAATTTGTACAATGTTAGCAGTTTTTGCTTTATGTAGTGTGGTTTATGGTGATTATAATTTTAGAGATTATAGGTTAAAAGATGCTGTAGTGACACTTGAAGACCAGCATAAAATATTGGAAAGTGATGTTTATAAAGTCAACTTAGACGGAAAGGAATTAGATAAAACAGTTTTAGTAAACGAGTATAAACCATACGTTAGTGGACATTTGGCTTTAAGAGATTTTGTAGAGGCTTTAGGTGGTACTATAACATGGAATCCCAACTATAGCGAGTGGGGAGATGATGAAAAAAATTGGAAATTAGGTAGCTTTGAGTTGTTTGGTTGGAAATATGATTTTATAAGTTCTAATAACTATCTTTTAGAGGATAGCTTTAAAGATTTTGAATATGCTTTGCAGGTAGAGCTATATACAAAAATGGATAATAAAGATGTGCAGATGCATATGTCTGCTCTGGCTAGTACAATGTATTTAAAGTTAGTTGATAATAGGCTATATATTAATGTTAATGATATACGTGAACTGTTGCCAAGAATGGGATATTTGTTTAACATAGACAAGGAAAATAAAGTAATCAATATTAAAAAGTATGATTTTGAAAAAGAAAAGCGACTTATGCTTGAAAAATTTCCTTATGAAAAGTATGGAGATAGTTTTTATAATAAAGAATATGATAAATATAAAATGATTAACCAAGGTTATAAGTCTGGAGAATATTCTTGTGAAGATATGTTTTATGAACAAATGCGAGATACAGAAGATATGGAAATGAGATGTTTTGAATATATTGATTGTAAAATTAATTTTGGATATGTTATTAATAATAATGTTGAGGAATTTTACAAAAAAATGTTTTACTCAAGATTTTTCAGTTCGTATCGAAAAGGAGATAATGTTTATATAAAATATGACCCAGACTTAGAAGCATATATACTTACTAACAAAGATTTAAATATTAATGACGATATAAATCAGGATTGGGAAATACTAGTTCTTAGAAAATTTGATAATGTAGTTTTGTATACAAAATATTTACAAGTTGCTCCAAAAGAGTAGATGGATTTAATAGCATTTTTTACAAAGACAAATATCTAAAGAGCTTTGGTGAGTTTTCTGAAAAAAGATAAGAAATTATTTTACAAGATGCAAAAGGAGAATAATAAGTAAATTGGTTAGTAGCTATTGTGAAAGGAGGTGGTTTATTGAAGTACAACTTTAATACAACACAGGTAAGGAAATAGAGCAGGGGTGCATTAAAATATGTTGAAAACACTGTCTGTGTTTGTTCTTGAATATGGACAGGCTGTTTATAGAAAAGAAAGATACAGGTAGTGTTTAAACATATTAAAATTAAAGATAAAAAATATAATAGCAAACAACGAAGAAAAAGTAAAAGCAGAATATACTTATGGTGCAACAGGTGGAGTAACATATGGCAATGGTACATCTACATCATATATGTATAATAAAGGCAATATGATAGAGAAAGTAACCAATAATAATGATGATAATACACAGATGTCATACTACCGTTATGAGTATTATCTTGATGGAAATGTTAGTAAACAAAACAGAAATGGTGTAAATTGTTATTATGATTATGATGAA
>UQYD01000101.1 GCA_900545305.1 uncultured Eubacterium sp. | reverse complement strand
TTCATCATAATCATAATAACAATTTACACCATTTCTGTTTTGTTTACTAACATTTCCATCAAGATAATACTCATAACTGTAGTATGACATTTGTGTATTATCAGCATTATTATTGGTTACTTTCTCTATCATATTGCCTTTATTATACATATATGATGTAGATGTACCGTTTCCATATGTTACAGAACTTAAATTATCATTTGAATCATAAGCATATCTTGCCATTACTTTACTGTTATTTAAAGAATCTGAAACAGTAGTCATATTTCCTTTGGCATCATACTCATAACTTATCATTTGTTGAATGTCATAATCACCATAATGGCCTGTATTGTTATTATATATTTTACTATATACACATCTACCATTGCCATCATTACCATATACCATAGCATAGCTTTTGCCATCTTCAAAAAGTTTTTGCTCCATAAGAAGACCTTTATTATCGTACTTATTGGCTATTGCTGATGTATCATTTGTAACCAATGTTACTCCACCTGTTGCACCATAAGTATATTCAGCTTTTACTTTTTCCTTATTATTGGTTATTGTATATTCCTTAGATATTCTATTCATTCCATCATATCTTTTACTATTTTTAATATGTTTAAACACTACCTGTATTCGCCTGTCCTACAAACAGCTTGTCCATATTTAATAACAAATACAGGCAGTGTTTTCAACACATTTAATTTGCACCCCTGCTCTATTTACTTACCTGTGTTGTATTAAAGTTGTTCTTCAATAAATCACCTCTTTTCAATGACATTATTACTCTTTTTTAATTTATTAATTAGGTATATATTTTTCCCATTTTCTTAACCAATGTTTTCCTCCATCTTTTGTATAAACTATAGCCCCTTCTCCATAGCTTTTTACATAATCGTTTAATAGGTCTTTATCTGCTAACATTAAATGAGGATAATCTTGGTATTCAACAGCAATAGTATTAATATCCTGATATTTGAATCTTGTCCCCCTATATTTCATATCGGCTCCCCAATTCAACCAAATTCTACATTTTAATCGTTCCTCAGGACCACCTAGATAGCATACTATTTTTCCTTTATTCATAAATAGAACACTTGTTTCATCACCATCACCTTTAAAGTATAATGGATAAACACTTTTCATACCTATAACTTGTTCTATATAATCTGGGTCGGTATATCCCACAAAATCATATACGTAGTCCCACTCAAAGTCGGTAAGCTCCTGTAATGTTATTGATTTAGGCTTTGTTTCTGTTAATTTTTGAATATTCTGTAGTAAACTGTAGTTATTCTTTTCTATAATTTGCCTTTCATATCTTATATTTTTAACTTTATAGTACACTTTTTTAGCTAAAAATAACATAATAAAGGCAACTGTAAAACATATAATAATAGCAATTATTATCTTTGTGTATTTTTTCATTAATTACCACCTGTCCTAACTATTTTATTATTAACTATCATTCTTGTTGCTCCAGTAGTTATCGCATTTACAACCTTATCTAATATGGCATTGGGGTTATTAAAAAAATCCCTTTTATACGTTGTGGAACCAATTTGCACTCCTATATTATTATTATGCAAATCCATTTTTGTTGCAAGATATTTATATTTTTTTTGTCATTTTTTTGCCATAATAAATTTTTATAATCTCCAAATTCATGTGCATTTAGCCAATAACTAGCAAACTCTTTTGATGTTGAATATGCCAATTCAGCAGCATAAAGTGCATGTCTAAATGCATCTCTTTCATCATCTATTCCGTTATGCATTATGCTTTCATCCCCATATCTTTCTCGTGCTTCATTCATTGCATATTTATAACTTTGGAAAGCTTTAACTATATATAATGGATATTTTTTAGCAATCATTCGTTCAACTGGATTCATTTTTGAGTCTTTAGGTCCTTTTTCTGGTATTGTCAATGCTATACTACTACCAAATGTTCTCCCTATTTCTCTACACAAATTTGCCAAATCATGAATAACATTTTTTTCAGATTGTACAGTAGCCATTTTATATGATGCCGTTAACACACTTAAAGCTCTATATGTAAGTGAATCTTCACCAAACTCTCTTGCATCTAAATCAACACCGTTTTCAATTCTAGTATTTCCACTAGGGTCCCAACCATTCACTGGATTACCAGCACAATAGCTATACCAGTTATCTCCGTTCTTCACTGGGTCTTCTGTTGTAAATCTTCCTAAACTTGGGCTATAATATCTTGCTCTATTTAACTAAACACACTATAAAGCTCTAATATTTTTACTCAAAATATCCATAATCTGTTTTTTGCATTTCATCTAAATTCATAGAAATTGAAGATAC
>UQYD01000100.1 GCA_900545305.1 uncultured Eubacterium sp. | reverse complement strand
GCAGCACCCAAGTTTACAGGTGTTCTATGACCTTGTATCATTACTTAATATTTCCGTTGATGAATTTTTCCTGCCTGCGTCTGATCTGGATAAAAGCACCAGAAGACGACAGTTGGAAAAACAACTTGACAACCTTTCCGATAAGGATTTAATTATCATGGAAAGTGTCGCTGACGGAATTATCAAGTTTAAAAAAATAAAAGAATAATTTTACATTTATCAGAGTTATTTTTTCTTAATGATATTTTCAATGTTAATTATTTTTTGTGCTATCTCTTTATAAAAAGCAGGTTCGTGAGAAACAAGCAAAACTGTGCCTTTAAATTCCTTTAATGCAATTCTTAAAGCTTGTTTTGCTTGAATGTCCAAATGGTTTGTTGGCTCGTCCATGATAATAAAATTACAAGGAGTAAGAGTTAATAGGCATATTTTTACTTTTGCTTGTTCTCCACCGCTTAATGTGCCAATACTCTGCATTGCGTGTTCTCCTATGATTCCGCAACATGCCAGGTTTTTTCTTACTTCCTTTATCGTAAGGGACGGATAACAATCAGACACTATCTGTATTGGAGTTTCCTTTTCATTTTCCCAATATAAATCCTGTTCAAAATATCGTAACTTCACTTGCTCGGAAAAAGAAAATGAACCATTTAGAACATCTAATTTTCCGACCAATGTCTTTAATAATGTCGATTTTCCAATACCGTTAAAACCAGTTATTACAACTTTCTGTCCACCATTAATAGCAAAATCAATGTCAGATAAAACAGGATAATGATAACCAACAGATAAATGCTTAACGCTTAAATGTTCTGTATTTGTCAAAGGCATTTCACGAAAATGAAAAAATGGCACAACTTCTTTTTGTTCAATAGCCTCCATCTTATCCATTCTGTCTAGTTGCTTTTGTCTGCCCCTTGCCATTTTTGATTTTCTTCCTGCTATATTTTTACGGATAAATTCCTCCGTTTTCTTGATTTCCTTTTGCTGTGCGGAATATTGACGTATATAATCTTCACGTAAGGCAGTTTTCTTTCTTAAAAACTCCGAATAGGTACCATAATATTTTGTGATTTTATGATTGTCTATATCACAGATTCGATTTGATATTTTTTCTAAAAAAGCATAATCATGCGAAACAACCATAAAAGCATTATTTAAACCGCAGAGATATTCTGACAGCCAATCAACATGTTCTTTATCCAAAAAATTCGTTGGCTCATCAAGAAGCAACACGTCCGGTTTTTCAAGCAAAAGTTTTGCCAAAATTACCTTTGCTCTTTGACCGCCGCTCATTTGTGCAATGGGTCTGTCTAAACCGATTGCCAACAACCCCAAACCTGTTGCAACCTGCTCAATCTTTGTGTCAATCAGATAAAAGTCCTGCCGTTCTAATTCTTCTTGATACCTCGCAGCGGTATTTAAGTTTTGAAAATCCCCCTCCTGCATGTTCTCATACAAGTAATTCATTTTTTCTTCCAAGTCATAAAGATTTAAAAATGCAGTTTTCAAAAAACTTTTCATATCAAGTTGCAAATTAATCTCAGCGTATTGGTCTAAATAACCGATACTTGTTTTGGATTGCCATGTAACACGTCCGTCATCGGGAAGCAACTGACCCGTACAGAGTTTAATCAGCGTACTTTTTCCTGTTCCATTCTGTCCAACGATTCCAACATGTTCCTCTTTGTTTAATGAAAAATCTGCATTTTTATATAAGACGTTTTCACTAAACGAATGTGATAAATTTGTAATTTCTAATAAACTCATATTTCATGTTCCTTTCTCTGTTTTTGAGCATAAAAAAACAGGAGACAAAATACATAAAGTGCAATAGTCTCCTGCTAAAATTATGAATATATAACAAAAGACTATAGACAAAACATTGCCTATAGCCTTAATCCCTTACGTTTTATAACATACGGAAAAGAGACAATAAAACCATCTACCCACAAAGGTACATTGCTTCATTGCCACATTTCCGATGAAATCTTACGCATTTCTTTATATGCTATACTCTGTACAATGTTTCATCGGATTTAATTGTACAGAGATAAGTTTCTTTTTAGGTTGATTCGTTATATAGTAATTATTCATAATCAGTCTCCTTTGCTTGAAAACAAAGAAATTTTATCATAATCAATTTAATGTGTCAAATAAAACTACAGGTATGTGACATTTTGCAAAATTGTCACATCTGCTTTAAAGTGGCTCAAAGCCTTGTGAAATCAGTGTTTTAAGAATTTTAATTACAGTTTCTAGTCGTATTTGTGCCCCCCCCCCTGTTAGATACGAGGGCACTGAAAAACATACCATTTTTATTTTGACTTTAATAAAAAAGAAAAAATCCATCAGAGTTTTTATGATTCT
>UQYD01000099.1 GCA_900545305.1 uncultured Eubacterium sp. | reverse complement strand
TAGTTAACATATTTATCACCTCATAAAGAGTATTGACAAAAATAAAAGAGCGTAGACTTTGTCTACGCTCTGAGGAGTTGATTATATCAACTCCTTTATTATTTCTTAATTATTTACTTTTTATCTTTATCATTTTTATTCTTTTCTTCTTCAACATGTTCAAGGTAGTTTTGAACTTCATCATGTAATTCATTATTACAATTTTCAGACTTTACCTCTTCTACTTTAGCTTGTTCTATATTATCAGTAAAACCATCATATGTTTCATATTCCATAGTGTAAACTCTATCACAATATGGACAAGCTTCAAGTTCATAATCTTCCATTCCCCATATTTCTTCTTCTAGGTCATCTACTCTACTTTTTAAATTTTGGTATAATATATATCCTCCAATTCCTAAAAATCCAGCGGTAATAAACATAGCTCTTTTTTTAAAGCAATTCATAGTTATGTCTCTCCTTTCTAGCTAAAGTACTTTCTTATAAATAGTATTTGTATTATTTGTTTAAATAAACTATATATTATATTTTCTTAAAAACAAAATTCGCTTTGCTCAAAAACATTATTTTTATATTTATAAAATTATTGATATTACTTATATTCATAGGTTATGTACAAATATATTTATGATATAACTTCCTACGAAAATGATTCTAGCCGTAGGCTATTTTTTGCAACACTAAAGTAAACCTATCTTTTATAGGCTTAATTTAGTGTTATTTTTACATTTTATGCCATTTATAAACTATCTTTTTCTACAAGATAACCTTTGGATTTTAGTTCTTTTATAATCCTATCTTCTCTTCTTTTATCTTTATCTATAAAATATTGGATTTCTAACTCTTTATATGTACTTTTAGTTTTTAATAAGTGATATATCAGTCTTAACATCATATTAGCTATCGCTATTAGTGCTTTCTTCCTTCCCATTCGGGGAACCATGCTCCAGTACTTATTTTTAAATCTGCTATCTTTTTTCTTGGTGGCTGACCATGCACACTCACACAACATAGACCTGAGCCAATTGTTACCTGACTTTATACCACTTCTTTTCTTTTTACCTGCACTCTCATTGTTTTTTGGACATAAACCAGCCCAGGAACTTATATGTTTCTCAGTTTTAAATACATCCATACTAGTTCCTATTTCAGCTATTATACTTGAGGCAGATATTTTACTAATACCAGGTATTGTTTCTAATAATTCTAAACTATCTCTTTCTTTTTGAAGTAATATATCAATTTCTTTTTCTAATTCATTAATTTGTTTTTCTAAAAATACAATATTACTATTGTGCATTCCCAATAATATCACATGATGCCCTCTGATTTTACCATTAAGCGCTTCATACATTTCCATTGGGGTAGATTTTAACTTTGACTTTCCTCTTCCTTCATACAATGAATAAATAAATTCTTCTGTGATACATTGATTACCTATTATTTGATTTAAAATAGATTTTCCAGTTTCTCCAAATACATCTGAAAGTACACTTGATATTTTTATATTTGCATCTTGTAACACCTTATGGATTCTATTTTTATTTCTATTAACTTCACCTAGCAATTCTTTTCTTAACCTAGTTAAATCCCTTAAATCTCGAATTCTCTCTGGTGGTACAAAGCTTTTTTCTATTAAACCGCATCTTAATAAGCTAGCTATCCATTCTGCATCTTTGACATCTGTTTTTCTTCCCGGTACATTTTTTATTTTTTTAGCATTTGCTACTATTAATTCAAAAGCTCCGCTTTCAAGTATATTCCATACAGGCTTCCAATAGATTCCTGTACTTTCCATAGCTACATGAGTACATTCTTTCTGATTTATGAAATCCAATAATTCTAACAATCCTTTAGTAGTTGTAGAAAATGTCTTTACTTCTTTTTTAGGTTTTATATCTAATTTACCATATGAAACACATGCTACCACTGTATCCAAATGAACATCTAACCCAGCACATCTTTCTACGATTGCATCCATAGTTACCTCCATAACAAGATATAAAGCGAATTTATAGTAACTGTCCTAAAAAAATTCCTACACGTGCTATTTGCACAATATCTTGTTCTTATCAGCTACTATTCCTAGTTTCCTTGTAAGAATCGTATTACTACATTATATTCAAGGTTTATTACTCACTTTATATTGATTATAGGCGAAGCCATTAAAAAACAATCATTTTCATTATAGCTTGTGAAACAAAGTTTAATGTTTTTTCCTTATACTCAAAAAATTAAAAGATAAGGTATATGACCTTATCTTTTTTACTAGCCTACTTTTTTTCATATAAGTAATATAATATAAATGCTATAATAGAGAATATTACAGGTCCTGCTATCATAAATACGGGATCTGGAATTCTGCGATTTATACATGGCGCTATTATCGTGAAGACATTTAGGAA
>UQYD01000098.1 GCA_900545305.1 uncultured Eubacterium sp. | reverse complement strand
AAGATTTTGGAACACCTAAGCTATCCGGAACTGCTGCTGTAAGTGCTGCTGAACCAGCCTTTACAAGAAGTCCGTCTGAATGGCCATGATAACAGCCTTTGAACTTCAAAATCATATCTCTTTTTGTAAAACCTCTGGCTACTCTGATGGCACTCATAACAGCCTCAGTACCAGAGTTTACCATTCTGAGGACTTCCATAGACGGCATAATTTCTCTTATAAGTTCTGCCAAAACTACTTCCTTTTCAGTTGGTGCACCAAAAGTAAGACCATTGTCACAAGCCTTTTTAACTTCTTCAATAACCTTTGGATAACAATGGCCTAAAATATTAGGACCCCAAGAACAGATATAGTCAATATATTCATTTCCGTCTATATCATATATCTTTGAACCTTTGCCTTTTTCAATAAAAAGTGGATTTCTACCAACATTTCTGTATGCTCTAACCGGACTATTTACACCACCGGGCATTACAGTTACAGCTTCATTATATATATTATCAGATTTTTGTGTATTCAAGAGTTACATCTCCTTTATCCATTTTGCTACATCAAGGGCGTGATATGTAATTATAATTTTAGCACCTGCTCTTTTAAATGCAAGCATATTTTCCATTACTATTCTCTTTTCATCAATCCAACCATTCAATGCTGCTGCTTTTACCATTGAATATTCGCCACTTACATTGTAAACAGCCAATGGATAATTAAATGTTAAGGCTGCCTCTTTTGCTACATCAAGGAATGCAAGACCTGGTTTAACCATTACAATATCTGCACCTTCTTCAATGTCAGCCTGTATTTCTCTCATAGCTTCCTGACCATTTGCAACATCCATTTGGTAAGTCTTCCTGTCACCAAAAGCCGGAGCTGAATCTGCTGCATCTCTAAATGGGCCATAATAAGCTGAGGCATACTTAGCACTATAAGCCATAATCGGAACATTTACAAAACCATTTTCATCAAGGCTCTTTCTAATAGCACCTACTCTACCGTCCATCATATCAGAGGGTGCAATAATATCAGCACCTGCTTTTGCAAGACTAACAGACATTTTGGAAAGTAAATCAAGAGTTTGGTCATTTAAAATTTCTGTACCGTGTATTAAGCCACAGTGACCATGAGATGTATATTCACAAAGGCAAACATCAGCTATAACAAGCATATCGTATTTTTCCTTAATATGTCTTATTGCCTGCTGTGTAATACCATTGTCATTATAAGCCTCACTGCCACATTCATCTTTATGCTTTGGAATACCAAATATAAGCAAAGACTTAACGCCACTTTCAGCTACTCTGTCAAGTTCTTCATCAATTCTATCAATACTGTATCTTTTTATATTAGGCATTGAAGGAATTGGTTCTGCTATGTTTTCCCCTTCTTCTACAAAAATAGGATAAACTAAATCGCTAATTTCTACTGATGTTTCTCTTACTAGAGAACGCATATTTTCATTTACTCTTAATCTTCTCATTCTCTGCATTTTCTATTATCTCCAATTCTTTTAAAATTCCATTTACGGAATATTCTTTTGCAATATAAATGTTACAATACCCTTTTTCTTTTAATTTGTTTGCCGTTATATTTCCAATGGCAATTATTTTTGTTCTATCATCTATTGTATTTGAACTTGTGTAGCTCTCTACTCCCGAACTACTGCCAAAAACAATATAATCCTCTGTAGCCTGTGTACAGTAGCTACACTTTATATCATATATAGGCACATCATCGTAATCAACCAAATTAGTTGTCAATTCAGGTGAACCTTTTTCAGCTCTAAGAATAAGTATTCTGCCTTTTGCAATAGTGCTAAGACCCTTTCCCAATTCCTCTGCTGTATATTTTTCCGGTGTATAGTTAGCATATATTCCATAGTCAGCCAGTCTATCATAAGTACCCTTGCCTATTACAGCAAATTTTAAATTATAAAGGCTTCTCATATCCATAGAATATTTTTTCATATTTTCTATAAAAATATCTACACCATTTCTACTAGTAAGTACAACCCATTCATAGGCTGAAATATTAGCAAGTACATTTTTAATAGTAGAATTTTCATAGGCTGATACATCAAGTTTACAAACCTCATTAGTAACATAACCCTTTTTATCCAAAGCTGTTTTAAGTCTTTTTCTAAAAGAGTCTGTGCCTGTAATTGCAACAGATTTATTGTGAATAGTCCCTCTAAAATCCAAGCTGACTACCTCTCCCATTACAATAATTGCCGGAGGTTTAACATTTTCTTCTACTACTGTAGCATAGGCATTTTTAAGTGTAGTTTTTGTTATTCTTTCATCAGGCGTTGAACCTTTTTCTATAAAAGCAACCGGTGTATTTTCGTCTTTGCCAAACTCCATAAGTCTGTTGGCAATTTTTTCAATATTTCCAACACCCATAAGGAATACAAGAGTACCTTTCTCCTGTGCAAGAGCCTTAT
>UQYD01000097.1 GCA_900545305.1 uncultured Eubacterium sp. | reverse complement strand
TTTCTGCTGAAAGCTTATTATAAATGTCAGAAACGTTCCATACAAGGTCATACAATTCAACACCATCAGCTGAATCGGCATTTTCTGCTTTTATATCTATATTGTTCGCTTTAAGATAAGCAATAACAACATCCGCAGCCTCATCATATTTCTTTTCCTTTGTATAGAGCTTTCTGTATAACTCCATCTTTTTCTTGCCATCTTCATCAGAATAGTCCATTTTTGAATAAGAGCTTTTATTCAATAAATTTTCAGCCTGTTCAATTTTTTCGCCTTTTATTAAATCTGCTATTTCGTTATAATCACCGGATTTATCTTCACCAAAAAATAAAAGTACCATAAAAATAACAATAATAGCTAAAAAAACAACAAGAACTCCTTTAAAAAATGACTTAATTTTTGATTTCATTTTCTACACCCCTTCTTATTTTGTACAATAAGCCATTTACTCTTTTGGCTTAAATTTATCTATAGTCACTAAATTTTTCGTCAAATTAGTGCTTTTATGTATCATATATTACAATATTATTTTTATTTTGTCAATATCTATAGATATTATTTTTTATACTATCTATAAATTATATTTTTATTTTCTTAATCTGAATAAGAGGTAATTTATTTGTAAAACCTATAGAAATACCTCTCACCATTTTAAATATCTAAAGTTATTAAATTATTCACTTCCTAAAATAATTTGTTATTTTGTCCTATTATTTGTATCATTACCTTGGAGGTGTTACTGTGGACGAATTCACAAAACAGCTAGGCGACAGAATACGCAATTTAAGGCTTTCTTCGGGCATGAATCAAGAAGAATTGGCTTTCAAATCCGGTATTAGTGCCGCCCATTTAGGACAGATTGAAAGGGGTCTTAAATCACCAACAATATCAACTATACAAAAGATAGCAAAAGCTCTTAACGTTACATTGCCTATTCTTTTTAGCTTTGATTTACCTACTATAAATGTTACATCACCAGAACTTAACAAAATAAATTCTTATCTTTCTGGACTGTCAGAATGTGATATAAAAGATATTTCCAAAATAATTAAATCTATTATTCACATAAAGAATAGCTAACATTTATGTAGACACATCTGTCCATAATGTCAGATTTTTATACAAAAAATAGCACCTGACTGTTATATTTTAACAGTAGATGCTATTTTTTTGTTACGCTGTCAGCGTAGTATGTATGAAAATTTTAATATGTTGTACTAAAAATTAAAAGTAAAAAGAAGTATAAAACAGCTGCTGCTATAAATCTAGGTATGGGTTTAAGTTCCCTAAGCATAGGTATCTTTTTCATAATTCTTCCTCTTGCTCCAAAAAACCACATAGGGAAAATAAATAAAAGAAAAGTAAACAAAACTTCTTTTAAGCCTTCTTTAAAAGACACTTCCCTATAAAATATGGTATTATATATATCCCATAAAAAAACAAAATATAACATTATAGCAATTATTTTTTTATAGATTTTATTTGTCCTAAACCCAGGTAAGTGATAGGCTATTTTATATAATAGCTTTGAATTTTTTTCTGTAACTATTTTTTCAGGACAGTAGGCAGACACATCAATTATAAATTCCTCTATTCTTCTGTATCTCTTTTCAGGGTCAATTTGTATAGCTTTTGATATAACATTATAAAGACCTGTTTTAGTATAAATCTTTTTCTGTACAACTTCACCTGTAAGCATAAAATTTAACAGCATTCCCATAGAAAAAATATCTCCTCTGGTATCTGTTTCTGCAAAGCCATATTGTTCCGGAGATGCAAAGCCTGCCGTTCCAAGTAGCGTAGTATCTCTGCTTTCACTTTTATATTCTATTCTAGCTATATCTAAATCCAAAAGTATTGCTCTGTCATTTTTATCAATAATAACATTATTAGGAGTTACATCTCTATGTACTATATTCCTGCTATGAATTTGTTTTAAAGCCTCGCCTATATCTATAATATAAGAAACAGCCTTTTCTTCGGAAAAAGCACCTTTTTGCTTTACTAAATAATCTACACTGTCTCCTTTTATAAACTCCTCTATTATAATATACTTGTCCTCAACTTTTATTGTATCTATAATTTTGGGCATATAATCACATTCAATATCATTTATCTTTTTGTAAATTTTATAGATTTCTGCATTTACTACCTTTTTCACAAGAAGTTCTCTTTCCACAGTATCATAGACTAATACAGTTGTACCCTTGTCACTTAATGGCTCTATTTCTTTATATTTACTTAATTTATATTCTGTAAAATAATCCATAACTATGTTCCTCTTGAAAAAAAATTTAAAATATTATATCATTATACCATAATACTAAAAAAGGAGCTACTAACATATGACAAAACAGACCGATGAGCTACTTAAAGAACTTGGTAATACCTCAGATATAAATCAATATTTATCTACAAATCGTGACGAATTAATAGAACAAAATGTTGCTAAATATCTAAACGAACTTCTTGAAGAAAGAGACAACTT
>UQYD01000096.1 GCA_900545305.1 uncultured Eubacterium sp. | reverse complement strand
GTTTTCTTTTATTTTAACATGAAGCGGCTATAATAGCTATAAATATTTAGCCAAATGTCAACAATACAGTACACTAGTATAAAAGAATTAGTGCAAATATATAGTGCTGCGGATATATTTTTGAATTTAACATATTGTGATTCATATGGTTTAGTAAATTTAGAAGCCGCACTTTGTGGAACGCCAATCGTTTCATATGATACCGGTGGTTGTTGTGAGAGTGTAGGAGATAATGGGATCTTAATTAATAAAGGAGATTTAGACGCATTAATAAATATTTTGAATTCATTTCAATATAATGATGTCAGGGAAAATATATCAGTTAAGAAGTATGATTTGAAGCGTTTTAGAAAAGAGACTCTCGATTTATATAGGGGGGGGTATTGGAAAGCAAAAGTGAAATATAACTTAATTGGTAAAAGTGTGATTTTGGGGGTAGCAGCTATTTGGGATGAAAGAAAAGGGCTTGACAGTTTAATACAATTGTCAAAAATACTTGATGACAATTATAGAATAATAATTGTTGGTCTTAGTGAAGAACAGGTTTCTCAAATACCATCCAATATATACGTTGTTAAGGCAACAAATGATGTGGAGGAATTAGCAGAACTATATGCTATTGCAGATTATTTTGTAAATCCAACATATGAAGACAATTATCCAACAACCAATCTTGAGGCGATAAGCTGTGGTACTCCAGTACTTACATATAATACTGGAGGTAGTCCTGAAAGTGCATTGTTGTATGGAAAGGTTTTTGCTCAAGGTAATATAAAGGCAATTGCAGGGCAAATAAGATCTAGTGAAATTATTAAGAAGGAAAGTATGAATATTGACAAAAATACAGCAGTGGCCAAGTATTTAGAGATATTCAGAGTGTAAAAAATGAAAGTATTGTTTTTAGCGAATGTACCTTCTCCATATCGGGTAGATTTTTTTAATGAGTTAGGTAAGTACTGTGATTTAACAGTATTGTTTGAAAAGGCTACTTCTGACGAGAGAGATCAATCTTGGGGAAATTATAAATTTCATAATTTTAATGGTATTATTTTACAGGGAAAATCAATTAATACAGATACAGCGTTTTGTCCGAGTGTATTAAAATATGTTTTAAATCATTCATTTGACAGAATTATTTGTACAATCTTTACGGATGCAACCGGTATGTTAGCTGTTCAAGCAATGAAGTTGCTTCATACGCCATATTATCTTGAGTGTGATGGTGGGTTTGCTAAAGATGGCAAAGGATTAAAGGAAAAAATAAAAAAAAGTATCATTCGTGGAGCAGCTGGATATTTTAGTACAGGTAGAACCTGTGATGAATATTATGTAACTTATGGGGCAGAAGAATCAAAATTAATAAGATATCCCTTTTCATCACTGAAAGAATCGGATTTAGTAAAATCTGTTCCTTCAGTAGAGGAAAAAAGAAGATTGAAGAAAGAATTAGGTATACAAGAAAAAAGGGTTATTTTATCTGTAGGTCAATTCATTCCTAGAAAGGGCTTTGATATTTTAATGAATGCAGTTAGAGATATTCCGAGAGATGTAGGTATATATTTTGTTGGAGGCATACCTACAAAAGAATACTTATTAAAAAGAGATAAAAATGGATTGACTAATGTCCATTTTGAAGGATTTAAGTTAAAAAACGAATTAGAAAAATATTATAGAGCCGCTGATTTATTTGTATTACCGACAAGGGAGGATATTTGGGGATTGGTAATTCAGGAAGCAATGGCATGTGGTTTGCCTGTGATTTCTACAGACAAATGTGCAGCGGCATTAGAATTGATTAAGCATGGTGAAAATGGCTATATTATTCCCTGTGAAGATGTTTGCTTACTTGAAGAGTACATCCAAGTTATAATTAGTTCAGAGAATATTGCGCGAAAGTTTGGTGCAAAGAGTCTTGAAATAATTAAATCGTTTACTATTGAAAAAATGGTAGAAGGTCATTTGAAATATTTGTAAACCTTGACATGTGGGTAAATGAGATGATTGGATGGATACCTACGAATACGTATGATGTGGATAAAAAATTGAAGAAGCATATTAGAATCATGCAAAAGAAAAAACATTATATAAAAGTTGATTCGACTTTAAAGGAGTAATCTAAAATGACTTACAGAAAGATAACTGAAATTATGCTGGTAATTGCAATAATATTAAGCAACTTATCACAAATCCCAGCATTATTCGGCAATTCGGCAATCAAACTTGGATATACGGTTTCATGGCTGGTAGCATTAATAATATTGTTGATTGCTAATAAGTTTAAACTTCGTAAGCGCAAAATATTGCTACGCTGCCCATGAATCACGCTTGCACCAAAATGATAGATGCAAGCGTTTTGCTCTATGTTTAGTTTTGACAGTTCGCTTTCGCAGTCTCGCTCCATGGGGCAAGCTGTTCCAACTGTTCATCTGACATTTTAGCGTCTGGCCGCTGTGATAAGAGATATGTCAGATATTTGTAGGTATTCAGGTCATTCG
>UQYD01000095.1 GCA_900545305.1 uncultured Eubacterium sp. | reverse complement strand
GCAGACTCAGGCAAAAATCCTACACATGGATTTACTTATGAACAGCTTTCAGCCGGTTATTGTCAGCAGTATGTAGTATATATTTATCCAAAATCTGTAGCTAAGAATAATAACAAAACAAATACTACAACTAGCACAGCAAAATTAAATAAATAATATATAAGCCTTTGCAAAGTAAAAATGCAAAGGCTTTTTTATATTGAATCGGAAAGATAAATCCGATGGCTTGTTTATCAAGCCACAAATTAACAAAGTTAATTCGTTTTAAGGGTTGAAATATCCAAATAGTCCATTATATTGTATGCCAGCATAAGATTGAAAACATATTGAGGGTCATCTAGGTCCTTGCCTAAAATTTCTCTTATTTTTCTCATTCTGTAGTTTATAGTATTTCTGTGAGTGTTCATAATAAGGGCAGTTTCAAGTATACTTGAGCCGTGGTTTAAATACACTTTTAAGGTTTCAAAATATTCACTGTTGTGAATACTGTCATAGGCAATAATTGAGCTTAATGTAGTTTTTGCTATACTTTCCAATATAGATTTGTCCTGTGTTTCATAAAAAATACGGAATAAACCCAGAGCTGAAAAGTATTGTATTTTTGCATTTGAAGAAGTAGCTACCTTGTGGGCAAATACAGATTCTCTGTAGCTTTTGTGTAGGTCAATTAAATCATTTATGGTAGAACCGACCCCAATGTACTCTACATAGTCAGTCAATTCTCTTTTGTTGTTGTCTATAAGGTTGTTAAATTGTGTAATTTGCTCGTTGTATAGTACAAGTATTGTATAATTACTGTGGCTTATAATATTACATTTAGGAAAAAGATTGGAAATATGTTTTTTAGTCATTTCAGCTGAGTTTTTAGATGTAATGGTTACAACACAATAATTTCCGTTTTTATCATATCCACCCTGTGTAATAGTTGGAATATAACTTTCGCTATATTCCGGAGATATAAGAGCATTTTCGAAAGATAGTGCAAGGGTGTTGTCTATTAATGCCTGTTGAGATAACATCATACAAAAATCCTGCATTATTTCTGCAATATGGACTTTCCATGGCATTGACAGGAGAGGAAAGTTCAGTTTATCGGCATATTCGCACACTTCATCTGTTATATGTGCATCAAGAACATATCGCCCAGTATTTAGTATAAGTCCACAACATTTTCTCTTTGCTAAAATATCAATCAAGTGAAGCATATCTTCCTGATTATGTATTTGCATACCGGTGGTTATTACCAGTTCGTTGGCTCTTAAAAAGTCGTTGTTTTCAATATCTTCCAGAAGATAAACCCAAGCAACAGATATATCTAACAGGTTTTGACGGCAGTGAAGTTTTATAGAATATTTGTTATTATCTTTCTGACAAAGTTCTTTTAAAGTAACAGACATAGAAACTCTCCTTTCTTTTTACTATAATATAACATATTTCGATTTGTGCTACAAGCATAAATTACAGCACAATAGTTTAGGCTAAAACACAATTGACTTGTGCCACAATGATGACTATAATTAGGGCATAGCAAAGAACAAAGGCGTTCATGGTAATGAAAATTACCGTGGACGTCTTTTTCGTTATATAAATATTTTTTGATATATGATTAAGAGTTTGGAGGATGAATATTATGTTAAGAGACGAATTACCTAAGATTAAGACAGCACAGTTACCTGGACCAAAGGCAGCAGAAATTATTGAAAGAAGAAAGAATATTGTTCCTAATGCAATCCGTTGCGTATACCCATGTGTTATGGCAAAGGCAGAAGGTGCTATTATTGAAGACGTTGACGGCAACTACTTCCTTGACTGGATTGGTGGCGTTGGTGTTTTAAATGTAGGTCACACAAACCCAGCCCTTGTAGAAGCAGTTAAGAAGCAGGCTGAAAAGTACTTCCACGGTATGTTCAATGTTGTAACTCACGAAGGTTACATCGACCTTGCTGAAAAGCTTGCAGCAGTTGCTCCTATTAAAGAAGACGAAAAGAAGGTTATGTTTGCTAACTCTGGTGCAGAAGCTGATGAAAATGCAGTTAAGATTGCAAAGGGTGCTACAAAGAGACCAAACATCATTGTTTTCTCAGGTGCTTTCCACGGTAGAACAGTTCTTACAATGACAATGACAGCTAAGAAGGCATATGCAGTTGGTATGGGTCCTTTCCCTGATGGTGTTTACAGAGCACAATTCCCTTACCTTTACAGAAAGCCGGAAGGCATGACTGATAAGGAATATATGGACGAATGTGTAAAGAGTGTTTACGATGTATTTGAAAACTGCTCTCCTGCAGAATATGTAGCAGCAATCGTTATGGAACCATTACAGGGCGAAGGTGGTTTTATACCAGCTCCTATTGAATTTGTAAAGGCTGTTCGTAAGATTTGTGATGAAAATGGTATCTTATTAATCGCTGATGAAGTTCAGTCAGGTTTCGGTCGTACAGGTAAGCTTTTCGCTTCTGAATACTGGAAAGAAAATGGTTGTGCACCAGATATTATTGCAACTGCTAAGTCTATTGCCGGTGGTGTTCCACTTTCAGCTGTTATTGCTTCTAAGGAAGTTATGG
>UQYD01000094.1 GCA_900545305.1 uncultured Eubacterium sp. | reverse complement strand
GTATATCTTCGATGCTTACCCCGCTTCTTGGTCGGTGTGTCTTCGGGTCTTCCTTGGTTCCAATCACTCTCTCCATGTAAATTTTCCTTTATTCAGTCTTTTTTTTTCTGTTTTTTTATTTTATTTAATTTTTTTGTTATAGAATTAAGCAAAGAATTTTTTACTGTTCCCTCTATATACATTAATGCTATGTCTGTTTTTGTTTTCTTTCCAAATTTTAAAGACTTACATTTTAAAAGAGGTGTTTTTATTCTTCTTCTTACCAAAACTGTATTTGTTCTTACAGACTCTGTAAAGGCTTCCTGTGGTCCTTGTACAACAGCCTCTGTATCTGGCTTATCTACAGAACGCTTTGGAAATCCTTTTGAGGAAATAATAATTGCCCTACTGGAATTATCAAAAAATACAGCTGTATTACCTACTAACACTTCGTCAACTGCATCTTCCATATTGTCACATTCTTTTAAATCGGCTGTAGTAATTCCACCATCTGTCAGAATTTCCATTCCATTATCATTTGTAATATCTCTATCCGGAGGTGCAATTCTTATATTAATCATAAGATTTTCGAGAACTGTACTCTCTATAGTTTCTCTATTAACCATATCATCAATATATATTACATAAATACTACTCTCTTTATTTTGACCTATGGGAATTTTTCTTTTTACAACATCCCCACAATCTTCAAAAATATTTTCCAAATATTCAATATTTTTATTTATATTATTAAAAATTTCCATAAAAAATCACCCTTATCATTTTTTACTGATAAGGGTGAAAATATACAATTATATTTTATTTTCCAAAAATAGCAAAGAAAACTAAAATTACAATACCAAGAATAATTCTGTAGATACCGAACACCTTGAAATTATGTTTCTTTATGTAATTCATAAGGAACTTGATTGCAAGTATTGAAACTACAAATGAAACTACCATACCAAGTATAAGTGCAAAAAATTCTCCAAAGCTAAAAGCTAAACCGAACTTAACAAGTTTTAAAAGTGAAGCACCAAACATTACAGGAATAGCAAGGAAGAATGTAAATTCGGCAGAAACATATCTTGATGCACCTAAAATCATACCACCAAGAATTGTAGCACCTGAACGAGATGTACCCGGTACAAGAGCTAATACCTGAAACATACCAATACCGATAGCAACAGAAAGAGGAAGTGTATTTAAATCCTTATATGTAAACTTCTTTCCTCTGTGTCTTTCCTCTACCACAATAAATGCAATACCATATAATATAAGAGTTACAGCAACAACGCTTGTTTTAAATAAATGGTCATCAAGCCAATCGTCTAAAAGCAAACCAATAACAGCAGCAGGAAGACAAGCAACTATAACCTTTATCCAAAGGTTGATTGTGTTCTGTTTTTCTATAGCTGTTTTCTTTGGTGAAAATGGATTAAGCTTATTAAAATAAATTACAACAACGGCTAAAATTGCACCAAGCTGAATTACAACGTCAAACATTTCCATAAAGTCGTGAGAAATAATTTCCCCAACCATACTCTGTAAAATAAGTAAGTGACCTGTACTACTTATAGGTAACCATTCTGTAATACCTTCCACTATACCAAATAAAATCGTTTTTAAAATATCAAAAAAATACGCCATTTTTATTCCTCCTTATATTGTTGTAATTGAAACTACTCTGTTAGGGTCGTTCCATACAACATTGTATCCTAAAGCATCACTTATTACCCTAAGTGGCACTAAAGTTCTTCCGTTTCGTATAACAGGTGCAACATCTATATTTAAAAGGTTAGTTCTATTTACCAACATTGTTTTTTCGCCAATAATAAATGAAAGCTCTGTTGCATCTTTTATTGCTATTACTTGCTGAGTTGAATTGTTCCAGCTTACAGTTGCTCCAAAAGCCTCAAATATTGCTCTCATTGGAACCATTGTTCTACCATTTATGACTATAGGCTCTTGGTCAAACTCAACCTTTTTGCCGTCTACATAGACAAGAATTTTAACTCTGGACTTATTTACTATAGAATTTATATTAAATGTAGTGCTTTCTGTCTGAGTTTCAACTACTTTTGTTGTAGTTTGTGTAGTTGTCTGTGTTGTAACAGCTTTTGTAGTTGCTTCAGTTGTTGCTTCAGTTGTTGCCTCTGTTGTAGTAGCAACAGTAGTAGGTGCTTGTGTGGTAAGCTGAACCTTTGTAACTGTATCTATTGCAGGTGCAGAATACGAATTTGCATAGGCAGTTTTTATAACACTGTTTACATTGTTTGCTAACAAGAACTTATATCTAAAGTGAATTTCGCCCTCAACTTTAGATACAGACCTATTATATTCCATAGAGTCCTTTATAGCCTTTCCATTGTACCAAGGACTTGTTGAACTAACACCAGAACATTTATAATCTGCAAGTCCTATGTAAAGTTTTGTTTTAGAATCTTTTAAGGTATCAGACCACCAATCTACTACAGTTTTATAGTCAGCAGCACTATTACCTATTTCAGTATACACCTGTGGTGCTATGTAATCAACCCAATTCTCTAAAGCCCATTTTCTTGAGTCGGCATATATTGCATTATATGATTCATAGGCC
>UQYD01000093.1 GCA_900545305.1 uncultured Eubacterium sp. | reverse complement strand
TGGTGTGTTCGTGCATCATTGATTGTTAGTGTTTGGCCGTGGCTTAACACGAATATCTTTGGTAATCTTACCTGATAATACAGGGTGTTGACGATGTTGACACCCTGTATTTGTTTATTAGACGGAGGTAGAATATGAGATTAGATAAATATTTAAAAGTAAGTAGAATAATTAAAAGAAGAACAGTTGCAAATGAAGCTTGTGATGCTGGCAGAGTAACTGTAAATGGTAAAGTAGCGAAAGCAGGACTTGAAGTTAAGGTTGGCGATATTATCGAAATTACATTTGGTAATAATACTGTTAAAGTTCAGGTAGAATCTACAGCAGAAGTAGTAAGAAAAGAAAACGCCCAAGCTATGTATAAAAACCTTTGATTTTTCATATATATTCTTATCAATAAAAATGAGATAGGAGTATATATATGACAGAGGAAATGACTTCACATGGTTTAACTTTAAACCGTAGAGAAAAAATAAATGCTACAGGAATAACAGATGTAATTAGCTTTGATGAAGAAAATATAGTAGCACAAACTACACTGGGAGTTTTGATTATAAGAGGGGATAAACTGCATATTAATTCTTTGAATCTTGAAAAGGGAACTTTGAACGTTGATGGCAATATTACTTCCCTTATGTATGATGACGATGAAGGTATGCAGAAAAACTCTTTCTTTGCTAAACTTTTTAAGTAGGTGCTTATATGATACTATCAATGAATTTTCAAATTCAGTTAGCTTGTGTAGGCTTTTTCTTAGGTACAGTTGGGGCTTTTGTTTATGATGTTATAAGAATAATAAGGCTATACATTATACATTCAAAATTTGTAGAATATTTGGAAGATTATTTGTTTTGGATTATATATGGATTTGTAGTATTCTTGTGCTGTTTAAAAGTGAATTATGGAGAAATTAGACCGTTTTTTTTAGTAAGTCTTTTTCTGGCAATGATAATATATTATTTTTTTGTTGCTAATTTAATACATAGTTTGATGATACCTTTAATTGATTTTATTTTGAAAATGTTAAAAATGGTTTTAGGAATTTTAGCTTTACCAATTACCTTTTTGATAAGTATTATAAAAAGATTGTTGAAATTTGTTTATGTTTTTTGTGAAAATACCTTGCAAATTTCAAAAAAATGTGAGAAAATAAAGAGAAAATTGATTAGTCCGTATTTTAGGAGTGTCTTAAATGAAAAAAAGAAAAACGGAAAAGACAAAAAAAACTTCAGTAAAGAGCAAGACTTCCGTAAAGAAGCAAGCGACAAAAAAAGCAAGTACAAAAAAGGTAGAAAAAAAGAAAACAAAAACTAATATGGCATATAGTGTTTGTATGGCTTTTATTACAGTTGTTTTTGTAATAAGTCTTTTTGCACAATATCAAGTTAAGCTTGACCTTAATGCACAGGAAAGAGATGTTAAAGCTCAACTTTCACAGCAGGAAAAGGTTAAGAAACGTCTTACAAATGAGGCAGATAATCAAGATAGCCCAGAGGTTATTGAAAAAATTGCAAGAGAAAAACTTAATATGGTAAAGCCTAATGAAATTGTTTTTGTCGATGATAATCAAGATGAAAATACGACTAGTAGCCCGTTAACAACAACAAAGGCTGCTACTTCAGACGGCGAATAAAAAAATCTGCTTTAAAAGGCAGATTTTTTAGTGTAAAAACTTAAAATAGTTTTTGTTAATATTGTTTTAAGAAAATATGATAAATTTAATTGAACAATTTACTTCCGTATTGAGGTAAAATATGTTATAATCAATACAAATAATTAAACGAGGTGATATATATGGGATTTGGTATGAGATGTCATGATTTAGTTGCAAAAGGTAAAATTGATGACCTTATGACTAAACTTCAGGAAAATAAAATTGAATGTGTTCAGCTTGCATTGAAAAAGTCTATTGCTGATGTAGATTTTTCTGTTGGTAACTACAGTGGTGGTTTAGCTCACTTTGTAGATAAGAAACTTAAAGATGCTGGTGTTCATGTTTCAGTTTTAGGTTGCTATATTAACCCTACAAACCCTAATGAAGAAAAAAGACAGGCAGAAATGACTAGATTTATTGAACATTTAAGATATGCTAAGTCTATTGGAGCTGATATGGTTGGTACTGAGACTGGTCGTCTTGATGAAGATTTTAATATTGTGCCTGGTACATATACTGAAACTTGCTATCAGAGATTACTTAAAACTATGCGTCCTCTTGTAGATGCTGCCGAAAAGCTTGGCGTTATTATCGGTGTAGAAGGTGTTGCTACTCATACACTTTACTCACCAGAAATGATGCAGAGATTTTTAGATGATATTGACTCTCCAAATGTTGAAGTAATTTTAGATGCTGTAAATCTTCTTGATAGAAATAACTATAAGGAACAGGAAGCTGTTTTTGATAAAGCATTTAAGCTCTATGGTGACAGAATTACTGTTGCACATATTAAGGATTTCAAAATTGATGAAAATGGCGATGTAGCATTTGAACAGGTTGGAGAAGGTTTATTAAATTATAAGCACTTATTCAAACTCTTTAAGCAGTACAAGCCATATATTACAATGCTTATTGAAAACTCTAACGAAGCTCGTTA
>UQYD01000092.1 GCA_900545305.1 uncultured Eubacterium sp. | reverse complement strand
ACATTATCGTATGCCAATCCAAATTTAAAAATCTTTTTCCCTTTTTTATCATAGAATACAGTTAATTTATCATAACTGTAGGTGGGTACAATATTTCCATAATCTAATCCTGTTCTATATGTTTCACTTTTTGTTTTTGATGTTTTAATATCAGACATACGATATTCCTTATTTTTAAAACCAATATGATAAATCACTTTTCCTTTATAAACTTCAACTCGTTTTGTAGCTGAGACAATACCTATAATTCCAAAAATAAAAAGAGGTAGGGGTATAATTATAAGGAATATTGCTAAAAATGTGTAATAAACAAATTCCTGCATAAAAATACAGCTAAAAACAGTTGTGGTTATGAAAATGATACTTATAAGAATCATTAAGCAGCCCACAATCAGATTTAATATTTTTCGACCTTTTTTCATAGCGATACAGTATCTATATGCACTTAAATTTTCCATATGGTTTCCTCCATAACTTCTAAATTTTTCTTTGCGTATAACTTCTTTTCAAACTGAAACCTGCTTGGCTTTATCATAAGGCTGAGTAGATCATAAAAACGCCAAATAAAAATACTAACAAAGCAACAATCTCTATACGAAAATCAAAGCATTTGAAAACCTCATTTCCATATTTTTCATTCTTAAATACAGAAATTTCTTTTCCAACCTTCCTCTTTCCCAATGATAAAAAGAAACAACCATGTGCAGTATAATACTTTTTGTTTTTAATCTTCACTATATAAGCATGCTTTTTAACATTAACACCACCTACTGAATAACCAGCATTTTGTTCTACAATGTCGATTATTTTCCCTTTGCATTTTTCGCCAGTAAAAACAACCCTATATTTTCTTGAGTTTCCGCAGTTTTATCCACAGAACCTATAATCATCCTTGCTGATTATTAACAACTTTTTAAAAATGCCAAAAATATAAGGAATCCTATTCCTTTTTGATGTAAAATTTAATCACCACAAAAAAATCGTACTAAACAAAAAAGAGGAGGATTCCCTGTGGTTAATTGTACATCAAAAACTTATCAAATGAAACGGGAAATTTTAACTTTTTCCAATAAAATTTCCAGAAAGCTTCCCAAACCGGAAAAAAAGTTTATAGCTGACATGAATTATGGTATTCTTGCTTCCAACAGTTGTCTCCTTACAGACATTGTTGACCAGTTACATGAGCATTCCAAAAAAATCAACAGTGTCGACCGCCTTTCCAGACATTTGTCAAAAGGTACACCAAAAGATGCTTTGAGAGCCTACCTGACCCACATAAAGAAATGGTGTCCGGCTCATCCTGTCATTCATATCGATGACAGTGACGTAGTAAAACCGGATGGTTATAAATTCGAATCCCTTGGCTGGGTACGCGATGGCTCTGAGAGTACTTCTACAAAAAATGTCTATAAGAAAGGGTATCATGTAACGGAAGCCACTGTCCTTACCAACAACAATCATCCTGTCAGTCTGTTTTCTAAAATCCATTCTTCAAATGAAAAAGGCTTCACATCCATCAACAATATTACTTTTTCTGCTATGGAACGTGCAGCTGCTTTATTTGAAAAAGCAACCTTTGTCATGGATCGCGGATATGATGATAACAAGATGTTTCTAAAACTGGATTCCATGAATCAGGACTATGTGATTCGTCTGACTGCAAAGCGGAAGCTCCTGTATCATAATAAATGGGTATTTGCCACCGAACTGCGCAGCCGCAGGAAAGGCAAGGTAAAACTGCCTCTGTTCTACAAAGGGAAGCGGCATGAGGCTTGTCTTTCCCATGTAAAAGTACAGATAACTGCATCCAGAAAAGATATTTATTTAGTCCTTGTTTACGGCATTACTGACCAACCTATGATGCTTGCAACGAACAAAGAAATCAAATCGAAAGACGATGTGATAAAGATTGCAAAACTTTATTTTTCCAGATGGCGCATTGAGGAATATTTCCGCTGTAAAAAACAGATGTTTCAATTTGAAAACTTCCGGGTACGGAAGCTCAAAGCAATCAATGCCTTAAATTTCTATATCACTTTATGCATGGCATTCCTGGCTCATATTTCCATGAAGCCGGAAACAAATGCCCTTAAAGTTGCTATTATAAAGACAGCAGATCCCATAAAAGTGAAAATATCTTTCTGCTATTATCGGCTGGCAAAAGGCATCTCCGGCATACTATCCTATGCAAAAGAAGGCATCCGACTATGGTTTCGGACGAAACGTCCTGCATACCGTCAACTCTGTCTTAAGCTGGCTGTTTAAATACATAAAAAAATATGTCTCCCAAAGTCCGGTTCCGGCGGGGCTTATTAAAGTGCCCCTAATCACAGAACTGCCATTCTGAATTTTTCAAAAAGTCGGCAGATTGGCACTTTGGGCAGACATATTCATTTTTGAATTACAGTTTGCGGAAACTCAAGTATATTTTATGTATAGAATTAATAGTGATGTGAATATAAAAATACTCCCTAAAAGCCACATTGAGTACACTCCTATAATTAAATCTTGTTCGTGTTAAATTCTACTTTGTCCATTTCTCCATATCCATATTATAACAGTTCCATATATCCGCCACAATAAAAATCAGCATACCCTTTAAATATTTTCTGCGTTGAACATACACATTTTTCCTTTCTTCCTCTTGATTACCAACCACAGAAAAGAAAAAGCCCTGTCAAGAGCCTTGCCACCATTGGTGGTGCTTTGC
>UQYD01000091.1 GCA_900545305.1 uncultured Eubacterium sp. | reverse complement strand
TTCTGACTAAATGATGTATTAGGTAAAACACCAAATGCTGCTGCAAGAGCTGAACCAAAACCGTCACAGCTTACACCACCAGAAAGTTCCTTGTCAGTAGCTTCTCTATTTAAACCACCTTCGATACAACCTGAAATATCGCCAATAGTTTCCACAGCTGTTACGATGAACATAATAAGTGTAGGAATTATTGCCTTTGCTGAAAATACCATTTTAACAGGCATAATTTTTGGAAGTTCTATCCATTTAGCTTGAGCTACAGAATCCCAATTTATAACCCAACTCTTTGTGTACTCAACAACTTGTCCGTCAACTATTGTTGTACCTGTTGTATGTAAAGTTAAACTCATAATAACTGCTACTATGTAACCTGCTACTATAGCAATAAGTATTGATGCAACAGATACCATACCCTTACAAAAATGCTTTAATGCAACTATACAGACAATAACAAATATACCTAAGAACCAGTTTTCAACTGAGCCATAATCAGGGTTTGTTGAACCACCACCAAAGTAGCTTATACCAACACTAATAAGTGAAAGACCAATAGTAATAACAACTGTACCTGTTACTATTGGAGGGAAAAATCTTCTAAGTGGTTTTAAAATAAAACCTAAAAAGCCCTCAAAGATACCACCAATTAATGATGCACCCATTATAGCACCGTAGGCAAGTATACCACCACCCATTAAGTCTGATATACTCTTGAAAATTCCAATAAAGCCTGAACTTGTACCCATTACGATAGGTACTTTACCACCTACTGGTCCAATGGCATAGAGCTGAATAAGTGTAACAACACCTGCCATTATCATGGCATTTTGAAGTAATTGTACTCTCAACTCAGCAAAATCTGCCCCAACCATTCCACATGCACCAAATAAAATAATAAGTGGTGTAAGGTTACCAATGAACATAGCCATTACGTGTTGCATACCTAACAATATTGCTTGTCCTTTTGGCAATTTGCCATAAAATTCATATGGACTAGAATACTGTTGTTCCTGTTTTTTTGTGTCTTTTTTTTCCATTTTTAGACATTTAACCTCCTTTTGTTACATATAAATAAAATTATCACAAATGAAAAACTATGTCAATAACTAAAGAGACATTAAATCATCTAAATTATCAATATCGAAAAATTCTTTTTTATTTGTAAAATAAACATAGTTTACATAATCCGTATTATTTTTAATAATAGACTTTCCACCCTTATCTCCCTCAAGGGTCAAAAGCAAATCAAAATACTTTTTACTAAAAATACAAGGTGAATAACTATTGCCCTCGCATACTGGTACAGTTATTCCATTTTCTTGAATGTTATTTTTTAATTTCATTATACTATTGCAACTAAGGAAAGGTTGGTCACAAACGAAATAAGCTATAGCATCCATATCATAAAGAGCTTTTGTGCCTAATTTAATGGATTGAGACTGCCCTAATTGACTGTTTGAATTTCTAATAGTTTTAATGCCCTTTCTTAGACAATAATCTTCTATCTCGTCATATGCTGTTACTGCTACTATTTCATCAAAATCACAAAGCATAACATTATCAACAGTATATTGAAACATAGACTTATTATTTATTTCAATTAATAATTTATTTCTGTTTTCCATTCGCCTGCTTAATCCTGAACATAGCAAAACAGCCCCTATTTTCATATACTTAGTCCTCCACATATTACAACTTTTTTATTAATATATTCAGAGATTTTCAAAGCATTATTATAATCAATATCATTATCCACTTTATTAATTACAGCACAATCAATATTGGAATATGCAAAATTCAAAATTTTTGCAATATCTATTATATCGACTTTTTCATAAATGTCTTTGTTTAGAAATTTAGCTGTTTCTTCTGCCCTATGGCAAATATCAATTATTCTATTATTTAGAGCATCTATTCCACAAATAAGAACAGTTTTTTTATTACCTCTAGGGATTACAGGTTCATTAATTGCTGGAACTTTAAGAGGTAATCTTCTTGAACCATCTGCCTCTACTAAAATAAAGTCAGCTATACTTTCAAGAATATAAGGCTCTATAGCCATTTCCAACTTATTATTTCCACAGTTTTTTCCTACAGTAATAATGTGTTCATTTATAATAGCATTTTGGGCATCAGTTATATTGTTATAATATAATTTTGGAGCATATATATGAGTTGTAGTAGTAATAATTACACTATTTTTTATTTCTTCTGAAATTTTCTTTATTATAGTGCTTTTACCTCCTCCTCCCACAAAGGAAGTTATACCCTTTTGTATTTCCAAACATTCTGTAAGACTACCATAACTTACACCATTACAAACAATCATACTTTGTACTCTCCACTTTTGCCACCATTTTTGTACAAAAGTCTAATATCAGTTATTTCCATACTTCTGTCAACAGCCTTTAACATATCATAAATAGTCAATAAAGCTACATTTACTCCTGTTAAAGCTTCCATTTCCACACCTGTTTTACCTTTTGTCTTTACTGTACATTGGGCTAAAACATATTCTTTTTCAACTTCAAAATCCACACTACACTTTGTAAGCATAAGCAAATGGCACATAGGTATTATTTCAAAAGTCTTTTTTGCTGCCATAATACCAGCAACTCTAGCTACATTTAGTACATCACCTTTTTTAGATGTTCCATTAACAACAGCCTCCATTGCTGTGTTATTCATTTTTATTTTACCCTCTGCAGTAGCAATTCTTTCTGTAATATCTTTATCAGATACATCAACCATTACTGCATTTCCTTTATTATCAAAATGATTTAATCCCATTTTATTTTATACTCCATACGCACATTCAGGATATTTACAGACATCACAACCTAAACAATAT
>UQYD01000090.1 GCA_900545305.1 uncultured Eubacterium sp. | reverse complement strand
GTTCAGAACCCTACCCTTGCACCAGCAATCGAAAAATCAGACTATGAGCCTAAGACACCAGAAGCAGACGCAAGCGTAGACGCTGATACCGTAAACGACGCTACCGCATTTCTGGAAACATTCTTTAAGTTGTACCCGACAGCTACGGAAAAAGAGCTTGCTTACTATGTATCTGGAAATGTGGTTGAGCCTATCGGCAGGGACTACCTTTATTCTGAATTGGTAAACCCTATCTTTACAAAGGACGGGGACAATGTAAAAGTCAAGGTAGCTGTGAAATTCCTTGATAATCAGACAAAAGCGACGCAGGTATCGCAGTATGAGCTTGTGCTACATAAGGATAGTAACTGGAAGATTGTAGGATAAATAATGTAAAGCGTGTATTTCATTACAGATTTACACGCTTATACGCAAAATAAGAGATTTAGCACATAATTCAGAAGTATAAGTTTTTCTTGACAAATCCGAAAAAGTGTTTAAAATGTACTTATACAAAAAGTACATTTTGAAATGAGGTAAGATATGGAAATTATTATTAGCAATAATGCTAATAAGCCTATATATGAACAGATAACTTCTCAAATTAAGGCAATGATAATGAGCGAAGAATTGACAGCTGGAGATAGTCTTCCCTCAATGAGAGCTTTGGCAAAGTCGCTTCATGTAAGTGTAATCACAGTTCAAAAGGCTTATGAAGATTTACAGCGTGATGGTTTTATTGAAACTACAATAGGTAGGGGCAGTTTTGTATCTGCTCAAAACAAAGAATTTTATCAAGAAGAACAACAACGCATAGCAGAAGAACATTTGCAAATTGCCGCAGAAATCGGACGTACAAACAATATTTCACTTTCTAAACTACAAGAATTACTAACACTTTTTTACATGGAGGATGAATAATATGGAGTATGCTTTAAAATTATCAAATGTCTGTAAAGAATATGACAGTTCAGAGTTTGCTTTAGATAATGTTACATTTGATTTGCCAACTGGAACAGTTATGGGCTTTGTGGGAGAAAATGGTGCAGGGAAAACAACAACAATCGGATGTATTTTAAATACTCTCAAAAAAGACAAAGGGTCGATAGAGATTTTTGGAAAAGAAATGAATGACAATGATATACATATCCGAGAAAATATAGGTGTAGTATATGACGGCGATAATTTTCCGAATTATCTGTCGGCAAAACAACTTTCAAATATTATGGCAGGAATTTATAAACAATGGGATATTACTTTGTTTAATAAATATTTAGAAATATTTTCCTTAAATAGTAACCAAAAAATTTCAAAATACTCTAAAGGTATGACAATGAAACTAGCAATCGCTGTTGCATTATCTCACCACCCGAACTTGCTTATTCTTGACGAAGCAACCAGCGGATTAGACCCTGTAATGCGTGAGGAAATATTAGATATTTTTTTAGAATTTGTAGAAAATGAAAATCATTCAATACTTTTATCTTCTCATATTACTAGCGACTTAGAGAGAATTGCTGATTATATTACTTTTATCCATAAAGGCAAGATTATTCTTACTGAAACAAAAGATAATCTCATTTACAATTATGCAATTTTGAGATGTTCTGATAAGAATTTTTTATCTTTGGATAAAGAAGATATAGTGGCTTACCGTAAAAGAGATTATCAGATAGATGTTTTGGTTTCTGATATTGAAAAAGCCAGAAGAAAATATCCAAAAATTATTATTGACCATACAACGATTGATGAAATTATGTTGTTGTTAGTAAAGGGGGAAAATTGATGAAAGGACTTTTGAAAAACAATTTTATAGGGGTAATCGAAAATCTAAAACTTTTATTCCCTCTTGCTATTATATTTGGAATTATTGTTTCAATCACGGGTAATGCTTCCTTATTAAGTATTTATTCTCTATCTATTACACCGATACTTTTGTTATTGGTTGTTTTATGTATGAGAAAAGAAACTTTATCGAAATGGGATAAATACAAGATTTCATTGCCAGTTAGGAGAAACGATATTGTTAAAAGTTACTATACCATTCACTTGTGTTGGTGTATAGGTGGAATGGCAATCGTTACATTCTTCATGTTTCTTACAGTTATCATACACGGCAATCAATATTTTTATTATGGCTTTCGAGATGCGGTTACACTTATTTTAGGCGGTGGTATCTTGGCGATTTTTATTGGTTCATTTTTTTATCCACTCTATTATTTTTTTGGCGTGGAAAAAATTGAAATTACTGCAATCATAAGTTTGGTTGTTTCTGTTGCTATTATTGTTGGAATAAGCCTTCTAATAAATGTATTCATTGGTGGAAATGTGTCTGATACGACATATTATATAAATTTAATAGTAATTGCAATTATTACTTGCTTCACTTTTGTATGTTCCTATTTTTTATCAGCATTTATTTTTCGTGCAAAAGAGTTTTAGTTTTATGACTAAGGGCAAAGGTAATTTATAGAGGTGTATATGATAAGACTTAAAAAACGAGATATAAAAAAAGCATTGAAAGCAGGTGCAAAGGCTGGCGGTGTATCATTGGCTGATGTTCGGGCTGATATAGAAGCGACGATTGATGAAGCTATGAACAGCACCGACCCAAAAGTACAGGCAAATTTCAAAAAGTATTTTGGAAATAAACGCCCTACACCAGAAGAATATATTTACAAGATTACCAAAAAGACAAAAGTTTAATAGAAATCAAGTGCTGTAAGGGGGCTTGTATTATGGAACATTTTAAGCGAAATTCTATACAATCATATACTACCTAACAGCATTTTATTAAGAACTGAATATCTTACAGCTTTAATAGCTCGTATAAAACTATATGTTTTGTGCGGGCTTTTTTCATGCCTAAAAAAATTTTTAAAATTTTTTGGTTTCAACTTAGCAAATCACACCTGCCGTTCCCTATATGGTGCGGAAAGAGGGATAACCACTTTTCACGTCGTAACGGAAAGGGGGTGAGATTGATGAAACCGTCTGACTTCCAGAAAAC
>UQYD01000089.1 GCA_900545305.1 uncultured Eubacterium sp. | reverse complement strand
ATATTTTCATATTTGTTGAATTCTAACAGAGAATTAACATTTTGTTTTGCTCTTCCCAATACAACTATGAAATGATATTTTGAATACTGTGGTTTTGATATGATTTTAAGAATCCTATCAGAATAATTTTGCGGATCTGCTCCGCCAAAAGATATAAACACTTTTTTTACCTTTTCTTTTATCCTAATAGGTTCATAAAACATAAACGTTTTTCCGGATATATAATATTTCTCTCCAGCATAAACCTGCTCCATATCGGTTGTATGATATAATGCGTTGAATACTAAATCAGCTTTTAATATGCCCTCGCCATCATCCTCAAAATTAATGATTTTTGCACTTGGAAGGACCGTTCTCAATCCGATCATATAATCAATCGATGTTGTTAAAATATCATTAATGAATATCGTATATCTTTTATTCTTACAACGCTCATACAATTCAGCTATCCCATTTACCGGTATTAGATTATGAGTTGTTTTTCCAAAAATTAATGGATCAGTTTGGTTAATATCATAGTAAATATCCGGTTTGACATAAAATTCATCTGCTATCTCTAAAGCTCGATATATATGTCCAACCCCTCTTTTATTATTTCCATTTACATAAATCGCCACTTTCTGCATATTTAAAGAAGCTGTCACACTTTGAAGATCGGAAAATGTGTCTATATCTTGTGACTCACTCTCTGGTATTTCATATATACTAACCTTCTCTCCAAAACGTGTCTTCGGAGAAATGATTGATGTTTTAGAAACAAAAAAAGCACCTGTTTCCCTATAACAAGGTGGCAGATACTGTCTATTTAGTCTCTTTGAATAATTAGGAACAAACCTTCCTTCTTTTACTCCCCACGTAAGGTGTGGTGCATTAATAGCTGAGATCACGGTATCATAATCTCCTTCTATAGTATAGCGTATCCCTTTGTCTAACGTCTCCACGGACAGTGTAGGTGATGTTGGTTGCATCGTCACAACATAATTCCAATGAATGTTTTTAGGAATAGCATCGTATATTACTGCATCCAGAGTAATCTCATCTCCACACAGACTCTTATCACGCCAATGACACTTAACCCCCATCTGTTTTGCAATGATTTGGATTTCTGATGAATCTGTAGATACAATAACATCTGTAATCATTTCGGATTGTATTGCATTTCTAATTGCATAATATATGAGTGGATGTCCTCCTACTATTCTAATATTTTTGTTTGGAATTCCCTTTGACCCTGCTCGAGCAGGAATAACTGCTAAAATTTTCACTTCCATTCCTCCATAATTCTTACTTTTTTCGATTTAACCATATTTTTATGACATTTTGATTTTTATAAACCAATACAGCCCCACTACTAACAAATATGATACTGACTATAAGTCTCAATATAATGTCTGTGTATGCAACTTTAATTATTAGCATGAATACAAATGCTATTCCGGCTATTAAAAAGAAAAATTTTCTACTATAATAACTGTCTGTCCCTAAATTTTTGCCAGCAAAAGAATGTAAAATAAGAAGCAGGAAATATGCCCCAAGTGTAGTATACGCTGCTACTTCCCAACCAAATATCGGTATTAATAGATAATTACCTAATAAATTTACCAAAGCTGCGATAATCGTCCGCACAGAGATACCAAAAGTTTTTTTGTGGTATATCTCCACATTCACAAAAAATGTATAAAGTGACCAGTAAAATGTACCTAGCATTATACATGGAACAATCTTACTACTTTCAGCATATTGTCTTCCCCCAAAAATCCATACAACTTCCGGTCCAATAAGCATAATCGTACATACTGCTATCAGTGATAGAATAATGTAAGCCTTTGATGATTTTGAAATCAATTTATAATTTCTGGCAGAAAGTTGTTCGTAAAGCCATGGAGACCAAGCTTGATTAACAGAATTGTATAACACCATAACTATTAACGAACAAGAGTATACAACACTATACAAAGCTGTACTCTCACTACCACAGAATTTTGTAATCATAAGTCGATCTGATGTTCCTAAAATATTACCTGCTAAAACATGTGGAATCAACGGTACTGCAATTACTAAAGCATATTTCCAGTATTTAGTATTTATATTTTTCCCTTTCCAAAGATTATATAAATATGTAAAAAAATAAAATATTATCAGTGTAACTGTGCTTCCAAGAACCCTTGCTTCAAAATCATCTTCCATAGCAACTACCAGAAAAATTGAAATAATAACAGAAGCAATCGTTGATAATCCGGCCATTAGACTTACTATTTTATATTTTAAAAGTTGCCTATGTTTAGCCTGAAGCAGCGTAAAGCTAGGAGAAAACAATAAATATAAAAACATAATATTTATATATTTCATTTCCATTCCAAATATTTGTTCAAAAGTAGTATGAAATAGAATAACCAGACAATAACATATACCTGTAAAAAAAGTACCGCAAATCTGTATTGATGAAATATAATTATCTAAATTATCTTCATAGTCAAATTTTGCTCTACTGACAGATGTATACAAGTCAAGAGTTGTTAATATTGTCAATAAACTAAGCCATGATGCATAATTAGAATATAACCCGTAGTCAGATTTCGAAATTAAGCGTGTAAAAAAAGGTGTTGTAATAAAATTTATGCCTCTAATAGCAAAATTACATATTGTATACCATATGCCTGCTTTTAGTGCACGCTTATTTATAGATTCTTGTACTGATTTCACCTTTGATCTACCACCTTTTGAATTTCATGGACAATATTATTTAGTGAATTTTTAACAAAAAATTTATTTTCCAAATTCATTTCTCTTTCCGTTCGTTTATGAGTTTCCAAAATCAATTTAACCAGTTCAAAGGCTGTATCAAAAAAGATAGCTGACTCTGTTTCTTTTAAATCTTTCATATATATATCTGTTTTTTCTAAATGATAAATAAATGTTGTTAAATGGTATGCCAGTCCTTCAAATACAGCTGTAGATGTTACTCCAACTTGAATATCTGATTCAGCAAACAAAGAATATAATGACTTAGATCCATCATGTACCAATTTAACATTATTGTATTTTAATAGTTCCTTCCATGTTTCGATTGGCAAAGAATATTCCGCTGGATGTAACTTATAAATAAACTCAATATTACATGCTATATGCTGAAATTGTTTTAAAACATCTTCTATCAAACTTCTCAATTTTACCGAAAACTCCGGTTGTGAAAGAATTAAAACTTTCATATTTTTTGATTTCCATTGGCACGACTTATTCTTTCTCATTTGCTCTTCC
>UQYD01000088.1 GCA_900545305.1 uncultured Eubacterium sp. | reverse complement strand
TAAGCTGAATTATTGTCACTTGCACAAGCCTTTAACACATTATCAGCTACTTTTTTAGGAGAGTTTATTACATGTTCTTCTGATGAACCATTCATAAGCTCGGCATAGACATTTGTACCCCAAGACCAAAGTGTATTATCATTTTTAACAGCCAACATATATTCACTGCCACAAGACACACTTCTAACATTGCTCATAACCTTTGCCGGCTGTTCCACATCGTCAATGCTGTCTGAATTTGAGCCTACACCTAACTGACCGTGAACATTAGCACCAAAGGTATAAAGGTCGCCATTTGTAGTAATTACTGCCGTATTTCTAAGGTAAGTAGAAAAATCCTTTACACCCTCCATAAGTTTCACCGGAGTTTTAACATTGGTTTCCTCATACTTATTCAAAAGTTGTCTTTCTGCCGAATTACCCATACCCCAAAGAGTGCCGTCTTTCTTTAAATATATAAAATATTCCTCGCCAGCACCTATTTTCACTACATCACTAGCTACTTTTACAAATGTACTGCTATCCTCTCTTGTTCCATTTCCTAACTGACCGGAATTATTTCTTCCACAAGTCCACATAGTACCGTCAGATTTAAGTATAGCTGTAGAATCATAATAGCCACATACTACGGCAACAACATCTTTAACACTGTTTGTAAAATCAAAATAATTGCTACCGTCCATTACGCCATTACCAAATTCGCCATACTCATTTCTTCCCCACATAACAAGCTGACCGTCATCAGTAACAAACCCTAAATTATTTACACCAACACCTATGGACTGTGTTGTACTGTTTGCCATTACAGAAGTAGCAAATCCCATTGCCATTGTTGCTGATAAAATTAAACTAATAGCTTTTTTCATAAAAATCCCTCCATTTTTAAATAGAAAATAAACTTTAGTACCCCAAGGTTTTTAATAAAACATCTGTATTATTTCTCTTTACTTAATTTTATCATACTTTTATAATAATTGTCAACAATTCCCAATAGTAAATTTACTGTAAAATAAAATAATTTACATATTCTCCACAAAAAACTTTTGCATATTTTTATAGAATATTTTATCTGCTATTTCCTCACCAAATTCCTTTGAAACAAGGTCATAAAACTTAGGCAATTTACTTATATCCTCAAGGTCCTTTGGGGATTTGGAAATGCCGTCAAAATCTGTACCCATACCAAGCACATTTTCCCCTGTTTTATTAAGTATGTAGTCGATATGGCGAAGTAAATCCTCACTTGTAACACTTTCACTATCTCTTACAAAAGGAGGATAAATATTTAAACCTATTGCCCCATTCATTTCTGTAATAGCCTTTAACTGGTCATCTTTTAAATTTCTAGGGTGATTACAAATTGTAAAGCTATTGGAATGAGTGGCTATAATAGGTTTAGTAGTGGTTTTTACAACGTCCCAAAAGCCTTTTTCATTTATATGAGAAACATCAATAAACATATTCATATTGTTCATTTCTTTTATAACGGATTTACCAAAATCTGTCAATCCGTCAGTAATACCGGACAATGCTCCGCAACCAATTTCATTTTTATGGTTCCAAGTCAATGTCATAAGGCGAACACCTTTTTCGTAAAATTCATAGAGTTTATCTATACTGCCCTCTATAGCCTCGCCACCCTCTATGGAAACAATGGCTTTTACCTTATTCTCCTCGTTAAGTAAATCCTCTTTTGTCTTTACTTGTGAAAAATAATTTCCATATTTTTCAATTTGGGATTTAAAAAAATCTATAGCCCTATTTGTGTTTTTATAGGCTTCTGCAAGATATTTGTCATCAAGCCAAATAGCAAAAATCTCTGTGGCACTTTCAAATTCGCTTAATCTGGCTATATCTATCTGCATATTGTTTTCAATTAAATTTTGTTCACACTCCATAACTTTTGTAAGAGTGTCACAATGACAATCAAATAATTTTTTCATACAAATCTCCTGAATATTATTTTAACAATAAGGCACAATAATTATCGGAGGTGATTTTATGACAACAAACAAATCTATCAAATGTAGAGTTGACAGTTGCAAGTACAATGACAAAGACGAATATTGCACTCTTAAAGACATTGTAGTTGGTAAGGATTGTGCCTGTGCAAAGGATTGCTGTGAAACAGAATGTCTTTCCTTTGAATACGAGTAAAGTCACTAACGCAAAAATGCCCTACAAAACTGGGGCATTTTCGCTTTACATATTTTATAACTTCATTGTAAGAGAAATTCTTCCCTTTTTAGCATCTACACTTAAAACTTTTACATCTACTATATCGCCAACAGAAACAGCCTCAAGTGGGTGCTTTATAAATCTATCACAAATCTGTGAAATATGAACAAGTCCGTCCTGATGAACCCCAATATCCACAAAAGCACCAAAGTCAATAACATTTCTAACTGTGCCTTTAAGAACCATTCCCTCTTTTAAATCCTCTATACTGAGAACATCACTCTTTAAAATAGGCTTTGGCATTTCATCTCTTGGGTCTCTGCCCGGCTTTTCAAGTTCCTTAATAATATCCTGTAAAGTAGGCACACCAACACCTAATTCTTCAGCTGTTGCAGTAATATTTTTAATCTTCTTTGAAATACCCTTTACTCCACCATTTTTTACATCATCAGCACTATAGCCGTATTTTTCAAGCAATTTAACAGCTACATCGTAACTTTCAGGGTGAACACCTGTGTTATCAAGAACCTGTTTTCCGTCTGTAATACGGAGGAAACCTGCACACTGTTCAAAAGCCTTTGGTCCTAACTTAGAAACCTTTAAAAGCTGTTTTCTGTTGTCAAATTTACCATTTTCTTCTCTATAGGCAAGTATATTTTTTGCAACTGTGCCACTAATACCTGAAACGTAAGAAAGAAGTGCCGGAGAAGCTGTATTTAAGTCTACACCTACACTGTTTACACAGTCTTCAACTACGCCACCTAAGGCCTCGCCTAACTTTTTCTGATTCATAATACCCTCCTGGTTTTCTCAAAATATTGCTTTTATTTTAATTGTTTACGGGCAAAATAGCAATAGACCGTTATACATAAAACTTCATCATTATAATGAAATTTTTATAATATAACGGTCTACTTTATTTTTTAATTATTATTTCTTTAAAATTCTAACTTTTTTAGGTTTTGACCACTTCTTGCAGCCAACGGCTCTAACTCGTACAAAAAGTTCCTTTCTCTTTTCAAATGCTTTTTTAGAAATTGTTACTTTTTTATATTTCTTTACTGTCTTTGTTACAATAACTGATGTAAACTTTTTATTCT
>UQYD01000087.1 GCA_900545305.1 uncultured Eubacterium sp. | reverse complement strand
TGGCGATAATTGGCGATATAATCTTGGTGTTACCTATTCTAATCCAGAAATAAATGATTCTGGTGAATGGGTACAGGACAATGCCAGACTTCAATTTGTGGCAGGAATTGGATATCAGAAGAATAAGTTTAATGCAGGATTAAACTATCTTTTCTTAGGAGACAGGAATGATAGCTATTATCATGAAGTTACTTCTAGTGGTAATAGATATTATGCTCTTCCAAATAGAAATATAATGAATGCTACATTACAATACAGTGCAGATAAGAATAATTCTGTAGCATTAAATTTCTATAATATTTTAGATAAAAAAGATGTCGTGAACGATTATGAAAATTATGGATTACCATTCAATTGGACACTAACCTACAATTATTCTTTCTAAAACTAAAATTAATAGGCGGCACACTGTGCTGCCTATTATAACTATAAATAAAATATTTTAAAACCACTAATATAAAAAATGTAGATAAAACGATGCAGCAGAAAATCCAGTACTTATTTCTTGAAAATAAATACAGAAATATTGCCCTAATAAGACACAATATGAATTTGATAGTATATATTGAAAAATAAATAGAATTATATTATACTTAATTAAATTAAATATTTCGTAAATCAGGTGACGCTAGTCTTAATAGAGAAGTTGGGTGTAAATCCCATACGATCCCGTCGCTGTAATGGTGAGTGAATTCAAATTTATGCCACTGGAAATATCTGGGAAGGCTTGAATAAACGTTGAACCTAAGTCAGAAGAACTGCCTGATTATTTGTTACTACTGCGTGTGACAGTAAGGTAATGTAGCAGTTTTTCTATTGTAGTTAAGCTGTTTTATGCCTTTTGCTTTCAGCAGGAGGCATTTTTATTTTTATTAGCCGATTGTTAATAAAAGTAAATACTATAAGGCCATTAAAGAATGGGTATAGAAAATGCTTTTATTTCAATAAATACAAAAAATTCTGAAAGGAAGTAGCGTATGTTGGAAAAGAGTATGGGTATAAGTGCTTTGATGATAGCACTGGTAACTGGAAATGTCATCTGGGGGGGGGTACTGCAGTACGTGCTGAGGAACCAAATCAAGTATTTACGTTAGATCCAATGGTAGAAACTGCAACACGGCCAGAAAAAAGAGATGTTGATGTACCTGCATCAACTACAATCCTGACTAGTGAAGATTTAAAAGCAACAGGTGCGCAGAATTTGCAGGTTGCTTTGGGGCGTGTGCCTGGATTGGTTTATAAAACGTTTGCACCTGGTGGTGGTGCTATGGGGACAATGGCTAATGAAATAGCCATTAGAGGTGTAAGTAATGGTACTTTGATTATGCTAAATGGATCTCCTATGAATTTGAGAGGAAAATATTTTTTAGATGCTATACCTATTGATAGTATTGAGAAAGTTGAGATAGTAAAAGGTGGGGGATCCGTGCTTTACGGTAGTGAAGCAATGGGCGGTGTTATTAATATTATAACTAAACAAGATTTTAAAAATTCAGTAACTGCCGGAGTTGGTAATTACGGTCAACAAAAATACAATGCTACTGTTAATGCTGATAAATTAAGCGTTGGTTATAACTTAGAAAAATGGGGAAAGGTTGATACAATTTCACGTTCACATGATAAAGGTGACAAACATACAGATATGAACAGTTCTCATAAAAATAATTTATTTTTGAACTATAAAATTAATGATAACTGGAATTTTTTATATAATTATTTTGAAACAAATGTAAAATATGATACATGGTTTGATGATGGATATAAAAGCGTTCCCAAAGGCGGAGCATTGCAACAGAATAGAGAATATGTAACAAAGCAAAATTTAATGCAGATGACATATCAAGATGACAGTGTTAAGGGGAATTTCTATTATAACCAGAATAAATTAATGGCAGATGGATATACTAATTACACAACAAGCGGTGCTTATTCTGGAAAAATGTATGATACAGATGAGAAAAATCGTACATATGGAGCTGATATACAAAAAAAGTGGGAGTTTGGAAATAAAGCCAATTTGATTTTGGGAAGCAGTTATCAAAATGAGTTTTATGATGATTATGGTAAAGATGGCCATAAATCTCCTGATCAAGTAACGTCAAGAAATATTTATGCTGTTTATGGGCAATATGACTACAAATTTGATGAAAAAAATGAATTTATTTTTGGGGCACGTGAAACATGGACTACTGGTGGGTATAAAGACCAGAATTATGATAATTTTAGTATGTCTGGTCAGTATTTGCATAAATTAACAGAAAATGATTCATTGTATGCTAGTGTTGGACAATCATTTATTATGCCTACTTTTTCACAAATGTATGGTGCTAGTGACAGTGCTGTCTCTAATCCCGATTTAAAGCCGCAAAAAGGAACTAATTATGAATTAGGATGGAAGCGGGTTAGTGACAATCATAGTTGGAAAGCAGCTATTTATCATATTGATATCACAGATAATATTACTGCAACCTGGGATAGTAGTAAAACGGAATATAAATATACTAATGAAGATTTTAAAAATACAGGTGTGGAAATAACTTGTGATATTATTGGTAAAGATGGATTTACTTATAATTGGGGCATAAATTATGGTGATCCTAAGGTTAAGGGAACTAAAAAGCCCTATTGGGATAGAAAGTATGGAAGATGGCAATTGAATGGTGGCATTAATTATACAAAAGATAAATGGATAACAAGTTTACAAGGTACTTATTTAGCTCAAAGGGTTGAGACTCCTAGCAGTAAGCAGTCGTTTAGTGAAAAACCTTATTTTCTCACAAGTCTGACAACTACCTATAATGCTGATAAACAAAACTCTATTTCGCTGACACTGGATAATTTGCTTAATAGAGAAGACAATTTAAGTCATAGTGGATCAGAATATTATTCTACTCCTTTCAATTTCTTGCTGAGCTATAATTATAAATTTTAAAATATTATAGGCGGCGTTGAAAGCCGCCTATATAACTTGATTTCAGACATAAGTTTTAATATAACATTTGATTTAGGAAATAGCAGAGATTTACTTTTAATATAAACTTATCTTAAAATAGTTTTATAAAATCAGGAGGCTATTATGACAGAAACTATTATTGAACTGAGAGATTTATCGATTGGCTATGGAAATAAAAAAGTTCTGCAAAATATTAATGCCAAGATAAATAAAGGCGAGATAGTAGGTATTATTGGTTGTAATGGCGCTGGCAAAAGTACACTGCTGAAAACGATCCGCGGTTTGCTGTCAAAGCAAAGCGGTGATATTTTGTATTTTGGTCGTAATCTGGAAAGCTTTGCTGAAAA
>UQYD01000086.1 GCA_900545305.1 uncultured Eubacterium sp. | reverse complement strand
CCATATCCCCGTCAGCGTCCACATGGACTTTTACGGTATAGGTTGCCTTGACATTGCTTGTCTGTTCTCCCTCTTTTTAATCTCCTTTGTTCTTGTGAATTAGGTCAACCTATACTATAATTATATTCGTAATAGTCTATTAGACAAGAACACACTATTTTGTAATATACTACCTAAAAAGAAAGTGATAGAACATCATGGAAAATAATTGCTGTGGTTTTAGTTGTCCGTTGAAGCAACCATTCAACTAATCGGCGGAAAATATAAAGCGGTCATTTTATGGCACTTAATGAATAAAACATTACGGTATAGCGAAATTCATAAGCTCATTCCAAAAGCAACAGACAAATGTTAGCACAACAGCTTCGTGAGCTGGAAAAAGACGGATTGATTAACCGCAAGGTTTATCCAGTCGTCCCACCAAAAACAGAGTATTCCTTAACTGAATTCGGAAAAACCTTAACACCAATTCTTGATGAACTATGTAACTGGGGAGAAAACTATTTACTTCAAAACTGATTGTAAGCCGTGATACGCAGATCTCACGCTGTGAGTTGTTTACCACGGCGTTTTTATTTACAGCTTAACTTTTGCTTTTTTTGTAATCTTATAAATGTATTCTTCTGGCGTAGGGCGTTTATTCCCAAAATATTTTTTGAAATTTGCCTGCACCTCTGGGTCTGGGCTGTTCATGGCTTCATCAATCGTTGCTTCAATATCAGCCCGTATATCAGCCAATGAAACACCGCCAGCCTTTGCACCTGCTTTCAAGGCTTTTTTAATATCTCGCTTTTTAAGACCTATCATTTTTTTCTCTAGACATCTTTAAAATCAATCTAATTCCTGTTAAACAAGCTCCCAGCAAACAAATGATTACCAAAATAATATAAACGTGTTGCATACCATAAATAAAAAATTCATCATGTCCCAAAATATAGTCAGATACTCTATATCCAGCAAAATCACTCATAAAAAAGTACAATAAAGTTGTAGATAACGCAATACCAACTGTTTGACCTAAATTTCTAACCAACGAATTTACGCTTCCTACAATACCCAGCTTATCTTTGGGACACGTTGACATAATAAGTGCATTGTTTGCAGGTTGAAATATAGCTTGTCCAACTGCCATTGTTGCAACTGATAGAGCAAACAAAAAGACTGGAGAAGTTTCTGTTAATCTTGACATTAAAAAGAACCCTAAACTTAATACTAACAATCCTATAAAAATAACCTTTTCTGATGATACTTTATCAGAAATACTTCCAAATATTGGGGAGCAAACTGCTAACACCAGAGGAGACAGCATCATAAATAAGCCCGCATAGAATGGACTTAACTTCAAAGCATTTTGCAAATAGAATGGTATTAAAATGCTAGATGAAGCTATACAAATAAAAGATGTTAACGCACACACTAGATTGATTGAAAATTTTAAGTTTCTAAATATATCTAAATTTAAAAGTGGTTGATGTTGTTTCTTTTCCACAAAAATAAATAGTATTGCCAAAACAATAGATATGCCGATAGAAGCCATAATGTACGGATTTAATTGTTCTGTCTGTTGCGATAAAATCAATGAACCAAAAAACAACAGTGTAACAATAAACTGTAAAATAGCTCCTACTATATCCATACATTCATCTTTTCTCTCTCCTTTGGGTAAAAACCTTAGTCCCAATATAAATACACCAATACCAAATGGAACATTGATGTAGAAAATATAATTCCAATTAAATACAGACAAAATCATTCCCCCGATTGACGGTCCGACCATATTTCCTAATGCGACTGCGGTTACTAAAACTCCTAATGCTTTTCCACGGCTTTCTTTAGGAAATAATTCTGTAATAATACCGTGGTTGTTTGCCATATATGCTGAAGCTCCTATACCTTGTAGAAATCGACATATAATCAAGACAGCAAAAGAATTACTTAAGCCACATAACAAAGACGATACGGTAAAAAGAATTGTTCCAAATTGAAATATTTTTGATTTTCCACAAATATCTCCTAAGCGCCCCCAAAATAATATTGTTGAACAAATAATAATAGAATAACTGGCGATTACCCATTCAACAGCCGATATAGTTACATTCAGTTTTTCTGAAAGGACAGGCAGAGCTACATTAACAATACTTGAATCTAACGTAGCCATAAAAGTCATTGCAATTATAGCAATTAGAACAACTGTTCTCTTTGTCGTTTCAATATGAATTGATTTATTGTTCATAACACATCTCCTTATTAGTATTATTTTGTGATTTACAACGCAAACCACATATCATATAATAGGAATATATACAAATATTTTCAATAACTGTATTGCTGTATATTAGCACAATTTTGATATGTGAGGATATTATGAATAATAGAGATAATTATTTTAATAGAAAAGGGCAAGAGAGTTTTGTGGATATTTTTAAAAAATCGGATATTAAAAATGGACAAAGTTTTCCCAGACATTGGCATGAACATTTACAAGTTTATTACTTTATTAGCGGAACAGCTAAATTAGAGTGTGGTAAAAATAATTTTGAAGTACAAGCTAATGATTTAGTCATTGTAAATCCTAATGAGTTACATTATTTAGAAAGTACATCAGATAATTTGGTTTTTTATACTATAAGATTTGAACCTTCCTTTCTTTTCAGTAATCATGTGGATTTATTGCAAACAAAATATTTAACTCCCATTACTTTAAATAGAATTGAATTTAACAATTTAATTCAAAACAACACAGAACTAACAGAACTAGTAAAAAAAGTCCTAATGGAATACTTCAATAAAAAAATAGGTTACGAATTGGCAATAAAAGGTTACATTTATTATTTAGTAGTTACACTGTTAAGAAACCATGTTCAACATATTCTTACACAATCAGAATTAGATGATAAGGAAGCTACTCTTATAAGATTTCAACCTGCATTTGAACTGATTGAAAAGAAATATAATGAAAAAATAACATTATCTAAACTGGCAAATACGGTAGGATTAAGTGTTCATCATTTTTGTCGTAGTTTCAAACAATTAACGGGAAAAACTACAACCGATTATATAAACAATATACGTCTAGACAAATCAATTTACTATTTAAAACAAACAGATTATAACATCACAGAAATTGCTTTAATGTGTGGTTTTGAAAATGGTAATTATTTTAGTCGAATATTTAAAAAATATCATTCCACCTCGCCTAGTCAATATCGAAATTTGTATAAAAATTTAGCCGTAACTCCAAAAGAATAAGTGGTTACGGCTAAATTATTCTATTTATACAATCTTCCAGTTACTATCTTTACGGAGAACAAGCTCATACTGCGATACCTGCGTCGCCTTTGTCTGATTATCAAGGAATTTCACAGCTACTTTCACTTTCACATTGTCCCCGTCCTTTGTAAAGATAGGGTTTACCAATTCAGA
>UQYD01000085.1 GCA_900545305.1 uncultured Eubacterium sp. | reverse complement strand
AATACATCATTTAGTCAGAATGTAGGTCTTGTAACAATGACTAAGGTTGTAAATAGATATGCTTTCACTATGGGTGCTATCTTCCTTATTCTTGCTGGTTTTTGTCCAAAACTTGCAGCTATTGTAAATGTAATGCCTCAGTCAGTTTTAGGTGGTGCAGCAGTTATGATGTTCTCATCTATTGTTGTAAGTGGTATGACATTAGTAAATAAAGCTGGTATAACTACAAGAACAACTACTATTTTCTCTCTTGCATTAGGTCTTGGTTATGGTTTAGGTACATCTTCAGCCGTACTTGACTATTTACCAGAGGCTGTATCAACAATATTTGGTGGTTCAGGTATAGTTCCAGCCGCAATTATTGCTATATTGTTAAATATTATATTACCAAAAGAAAAAACTGAATAAACTATAATTTTAAGGAAGAGTATTGAGAATTATTGCTTGATACTCTTTTTTTATTTGAAACTATGTATCAAATTGTGATATAATTCTACAGAAAATATATTTTGGAGGAATGTAAAATGTTAAAAAAAGTAATGTCATTAGTTATGTGTGGTACATTGTTGTTTGGTTGTGGTTGTAGCAGTAGCAAAACAGATAATGCAAGTGCAACAGCTGATAATACAAAGGTAAATGTATTTATTGCAGCATCTCTTTCTAATGCTATGGACGAAATTGCTGAAAACTACAAAAAAACAGATGAAAATGTTGACCTTGTATTTAATGCTGATTCTTCTGGTACTTTAAAAACTCAAATTACAGAGGGTGCATCTTGCGATATATTCTTCTCTGCTGCTGAAAAGCAGATGAACGAACTTAACGATGGTGGATATATTGAAGACGGTTCTGTAGTTCCTTTACTTGAAAATAAGGTAGTATTAATTAAAGGTAAGGGTGTTGAAACAAGTGTAACAGGTTTTGATAATATTACTTCAGCTAAGAATATTGCTCTTGCTGGTGAAGATGTTCCGGTTGGTTCATACTCAAGAGAAATCTTTACTAATATGGGTATTTTAGATGATGTAATGTCAAAGGACGTTAATGAATGTGCTAATGTAACAGCTGTACTTACTGCTGTTGCTGAAGGTTCAAATGAAGTAGGTGTGGTATATGCAACAGATGCAGCATCTATGGCTGACAAAGTTGAAGTTATTGCTGAAGCTCCAGCTGATGCACTTAAAACTCCTGTAGTTTACCCAGTTGGTTTAGTAAAGAACAATGAAGCATCTGATGAAGAAAAGAAAGATGCTAAAGAATTTGTAGATTATCTTCAGACAGATGATGCAAAGGCTGTATTTACAAAGTACGGATTTAGTGTAGAATAATGTTAGAATTATTAAGCAAAATAAATTGGAGTCCATTATTTATATCTTTAAAAACCGGTTTTGTTGCAATAATATTTATTTTTATACTTGGAGTAATTGGTGCGATAGCAGTAATGAAAATGAGCAATAGAGCAAAATGGGTATTAGATGCAATTTTTACTATGCCTCTTGTATTACCTCCTACAGTTGCCGGTTACTTATTGCTCCTTGTATTCAGCCTTAGACGACCTTTCGGTATGTTTTTGAAAAATGAATTAGGGATAAAGGTTGTACAAAGTTGGAGTGGCTGTGTTATTGCTGCTGTTGTTATTTCTTTTCCTCTTATGTATAGAAGTGCAAGGGCAGCATTTGAACAGATAGATAGCAATATTGTTTATGCAGGACGAACTTTGGGTATGAGCGAGTTTGAAATAATAACAAAGGTTGTTATTCCAGCAGCTATGCCTGGGCTGTTATCAGGTGGTATACTTTCTTTTGCCAGAGCTATTGGCGAATATGGTGCAACTGCTATGTTGGCAGGTAACGTACTGGGAAAAACAAGAACAATATCTGTAGCTATTGCCTCAGAAGTAGCCGGAGGTAATTTTGATACAGCCGGTGTATGGACTTGCGTTATAGTTCTTATAGCTTTTATAATTGTGTTGGCTATTAATTTAGTTACTGGCAAAGGTATGAAAAATGTATCGAGGTGGACTAAGTGAAAATAGAAGTAAATATAAAAAAGAAACTAGGTAACTTTAACCTTGATATTAATTTTTCATCAGATAGTTTAAGAACTGGTATATTAGGTAGGTCAGGCTGTGGAAAATCCGTTACATTAAAGGCCATTGCAGGAATTATAACTCCAGATAGTGGACGAATTGTTATAAATAACAAAGTTTTATATGATTCAGATAAAAATATTAATTTAAAACCTCAAGAGAGAAAAGTAGGATATTTATTTCAAAACTATGCTTTATTTCCAACTATGACAGTAGAGAAAAATATTTCTGTTGTTATAAAAAATAAGGAAAATAAAAAAGAAAAAGTCAATGGACTTATTTCAAAGTTTGGTTTAGAAGAAATAAGAAATAAGTATCCTAATCAAATTTCCGGAGGTCAGCAACAGAGAACGGCTCTTGTTAGACTTATTGCATCTAATCCTGATATAATAATGCTTGATGAGGCTTTTTCTGCTTTAGACTCTCATTTAAGAGAGCAGTTGCAACTGGATATGATTAATTTCTTTAAAGAGTATAATATTACAGCATTGATTGTTTCTCACGATAGAGATGAAATCTACAAGATGACAGACAGAATAGTTGTTGTAGATAACGGTGTTGTATGCTCCAGTGGTACTACAAAAGGCATATTCAAATCAACAAAGAATGTAGCTACAGCAATGCTTACTGGTTGTAAAAATATTTCAGCAATCGAAGTATTAGACAGTAGAAAAATATTTGCAAAAGACTGGAATATAGTACTAAATACAAATGTTGATGTGGATAGTAGCATAAAGTATGTAGGTGTAAGAGCCCATGATTTTAACTTTGACAAAGGCGATAATGAATTTACTGCCAAAGTTATAAATACTGTGGAATCTATCTTTGAAAATGTCTATATATTGGAAGTAGCCGGTGGAAACAAAAACATATGGCTAAAAAGGTCTAATGAAATTAATACAGAAATTGGTTCAAAGGTATTTGTAAATAGTGAGAGCCTAATGTTATTAAAATAAAGTAAGGGACTATAGCAAACAAACATTTTGTAAGTTTGCATATAGTCCTTTTATTATTTAATTTAAAAGAAAAATCATAAAATTTAGATATGTTGCAAATAAACACCACAGTAAATATGGTATTTGTAAATAAGCTGATAAAGGACTTATTTTATAAAAATTAACAATCATAAATATTATAATAACTATTAAAATTATTAACCAAATTAAAGCAAATAAGAATTGTGAAAAGCCAAAGAAAATAATACTCCAAAAGAAATTAAATATTAGTTGCAAACCATATATAAATAGAGCTTTGTTTCTGTTGCTGTCCTCTGATTTATAAACTATATATGATGAAATACCCATAAGTATAAAAAGTATTGTCCACACAATAGGAAATATAAAAGAAGGTGGACTTAGTGGAGGTTTAACTAATGTAGCATAAGATGACATATTATTGC
>UQYD01000084.1 GCA_900545305.1 uncultured Eubacterium sp. | reverse complement strand
ATTAACACTTGTACAGTAACAAATCTTGGTGATAAAAAATCAAGACAGATGATTAGACGTGCAAAGAGAATTAATCCTAATTCTGTAGTTGTAGCTACAGGTTGCTATGCACAGGTTGCAAGTGAAGAAGTAGCAAAAATTGAAGGTATAAATATTGTTATTGGCACTAAAAATCGTAGTGAAATAGTTGAAACTGTTGAAAATTATGTTGCTGAAAACGGTGTAGTAAACAATGTTTCAGACATTATGGGCGAAAAAGAATTTGAACCTTTACAGATTAGCAGACTAACAAACAGAACAAGAGCATATATTAAAATACAGGAGGGCTGTAACAGATACTGCACTTACTGCATTATACCTTACGCAAGAGGGCCAATAAGAAGCCGTAAACCAGAAGAAGTTATTGAGGAAGTTAAAAAGTTAGCCGAAAACGGATTTAAGGAAGTTGTTTTAACTGGTATACACGTTGCAAGTTATGGTCTTGACTTGGGCAATATAACTTTAGCAGACATTATTGAAAAAGTACATTCTGTAAACGGTATTGAACGTATACGTTTTAGTTCTATGGAGCCTTTAGCTATTGATGATGATTTTGTTGCCAGAATGGCTAAATTGCCAAAGGTTTGTGACCATTATCACTTATCTTTACAGAGTGGCTGTAACAGAACTTTAAAGAGAATGAACAGAAAATACAATGCCGAACAATATGCTGAGGCTTGCGAAAGATTGAGGAATGCTTTTCCTAATGTAGCCATCACTACAGATATTATTGTAGGTTTCCCAGACGAAACAGAAGAAGATTTTAAGGAATCTCTTGCTTTTGCTAAAAAAATGAAATTGGATAAAATACATACTTTCCCTTATTCTCCTAAAAAGGGCACTCCAGCTGCCAAAATGAAAAATCAGATTTCTGGTGATGTTAAATCACAGAGAAGTAAGGAAATGATTGCTTTATCTGACAAAATGAACATTGACTTTTTAAATAACAATATTGGAAAAACTGTTCCTGTACTTTTTGAGGATATGGAAAATGGTTTTTGGCAGGGACATACTACAAACTACATCAAGGTTTTAGTAAAATCTGATGAAAATCTTAACAACAAAATAGTCGATGTAAAATTGGACAAAATACATGGTGTTGAAATTGTTGAAGGTACAGTTGTGAAATAATTTCTATGAAATACCATTTTAATGAAAATTTCATTTGCATATTTGATGTAAATGTAGTATTATAAAGTAGAAATATTAGTTGGTCGTATATATTTTTAAAGGAGTGTGATGAATATGAGTAAGAATTTATTTGAAACTCAAAATTTTAACAGCTTAAAGGAAGCTTTAAAAGATATTAAGCCTTCAGATTCTCAGAGTACAGACAGAAGCCCTGTAAATCAGACTTTGTGCGAAGTTTATGAAGCTATGCGTGATAAGGGCTATAACCCCGTAAATCAGCTTGTTGGTTACATTATTTCCGGTGACCCTACTTATATCACAAGCTATAAGGATGCAAGAAAGAAAATGGCTAAAATTGAACAGGACGAGCTTTTGGAGGAAATTATAAATTATTATATTGAAAATAATTTATAATTTGTTGTAAACATGAGAATACTAGGATTAGATTTTGGCTCTAAAACTATTGGCGTAGCAGTGTGCGACCCTTTTGGCTGGACTGCTCAAGGATTGGAAATTATCAGACGTGAAGAAGAAAATAATTTGAAAAAGAGTATTGCTCGCATTTCCGAATTGTGCAGAGAATACGCCGTAGAGAGCATTGTTTTAGGTTTACCTAAGAATATGAATAATACAGAAGGTGAAAGAGTAGAAAAAACTCTTGCCTTCAAAAAAAGACTTGAAAAGGAATTAAAATTGCCAGTAGAATTATGGGATGAAAGATTATCTACTGTAGCAGCAGAACGTTCCCTTTTAGAAGCAGATTTATCCAGAGCGAAAAGGAAAAAGGTTATTGACAAAATGGCAGCGATGTATATTTTACAGGGCTATTTGGACTCAAAGCCTAAAAAATAGGAGATTATAATGAGCGATAGAATTGACGAAAATATAAATTTAGATGGTCTTGATATGTTTGAAGGTCAGGATGAAACTTTTGAAATGATTACAATGACTGAAGAAGATGGTACTCAGCAGAGTTTTTATGTTATTGACGGTATTGATGTTGATGACACAAGATATTTACTTCTTGTTAAGGAAGAAGATTACGAACTTGACGAACCTGAAGCTTATATATTCAAAGAAACTTCTACAGAAGGCGAAGATTTTATTTATGAACCTGTAGAAGATGAACAGGAATACAATAGAATTTTCTTACTTTTACAGGACGAAGATTCTGAATACGAAGTTAAAATTACAGAATAGTATTGAATATTTTGATTTCAACGTTAAGATATTTTAAGGGGTAGCTTTTTATAGCTACCTATATCTTGATGTTTTTCTGATGCCCAAATAGGGCTTTTTTGTAGTGCAAATTTTACTATTGATGATGAAAATAAATATATAAATTTAACATATAAAAATAAATTATGGAGGTGCAGTTTTGAGTACTAAAAAAACTGGCGATACGGAAGTAATTGCCGAAAATACAAAAAAAACGGAACAAAAACCGAGAACTAGAAGAACATATAATAGAAAAACTGTTTCTAATAGTGATGAAAAAAGTGTTCAGGAAAAGGTTTCTGAAGATAGCCGTAGTACAAAATCTATTGTAAAATCAGTAACTAGACGTGGCAGAGGTCAAAGAGCCGGTGGTGGAAAGAAACTTAAAGTTATTCCTCTTGGTGGTCTTCACGAAATAGGTAAGAATATCACTTGCTTTGAATATGACAATGAAATTCTTGTTTTAGACTGTGGTGTAGCTTTCCCAGAAGACGATATGCTTGGTATTGACTTAGTTATACCTGATTTTACTTATCTTTTGAACAATAGAGACAAAGTAAAAGGTATTGTAATAACTCACGGTCATGAAGACCATATCGGTTCATTACCATATCTTTTAAGAGATTTAAAAGTGCCTGTATACGGCACAAAACTTACAATTGGTCTTATTGAAGCTAAGTTAAAGGAACACAATTTATTAAATAGCATTGAAAGACATAATGTAAATGCTGGTGAAACTGTTAAAATAGGTGATAATTTTAAGGTAGAATTTATCCGTTCTAACCACAGTATAGCTGATGCAGTTGCCATGGCTATTACAACTCCTGCCGGTGTTGTTGTACATTCTGGTGACTTTAAGATTGACTTTACTCCTATACAGGGTGATATGATTGATTTACAGAGATTTGCTGAAATAGGCAAAAAAGGGGTTCTCTTATTTATGTGCGAAAGCACAAATGTAGAAAGACCTGGATACACTATGAGCGAACGTTCTGTGGGTGCTATATTTGAACAGATTTTTGACGATTCTGACGGTCAGAGAATTATGGTTGCTACATTCTCATCTAATATTGATAGAATACAGCAGATTGTTAATTCAGCAGTAAAGCATAGCAGAAAAGTAGCTGTTATTGGTAGAAGTATGACAAATGTTGTTAAAACAGCTATTGAGCTTGGTTACTTATCAATACCTAAAGGCACTCTTATTGAAATTGGTGAAATTAAAAATTATACAGATGAACAGCTTGTAATCATAATGACTGGTAGTCAGGGCGAAACTATGTCTGCACTTTCAAGAATTGCTCAGAGCGAACACAGACAGGTTGAAATTAAGCCAAGTGATAAAGTTATAATTTCAGCTTCTCCAATTC
>UQYD01000083.1 GCA_900545305.1 uncultured Eubacterium sp. | reverse complement strand
AGTGATACAGTAAGCTTGCCATAAGGTGCAAGATTAGTACCCTTTACAAGTACACAACCTCTTGAAACGTCAACTTCCTTATCAAGTGTAATTGTAACAGGCTGACCCTTGAAAGCAGTATCAGAAGACTTGTCGCCTACGATAATTTCCTTAACATGAGCCTTTTCATTACTTGGTAAAGTTATAAGTTCATCGCCTACACTAATGCTACCTGATTCAATCTGACCCTGGAAACCTCTAAAGCTGTGGTTTGGACGGCAAACTCTCTGAACTGGCATATAGAAGCCCTGTTCTTCATTCTTTTCAGATACATCAATATTTTCAAGATATGGTAAAAGTGCTTCACCCTTGTACCAAGGAATATTTTCAGACTTAACTGTTACGTTGTCACCTTCTGTAGCAGAAAGAGGAATTACCTGAACATTTTCAAGAGAAAGTTCTTTCTTAAGTTCTTCAATCTGACCATTGATTTTGTTAAATACTTCTTCGTCATAACCTGCAAGGTCCATTTTGTTTACAGCGAAAACAAAGTATCTAATACCCATAAGTTTACAAATTCTTGCATGACGTCTAGTCTGAACAAGAACACCCTGTGTAGCATCAATAAGAATTACAGCAAGGTCTGCAAAAGATGCACCAACTGCCATGTTTCTTGTATATTCTTCGTGACCTGGTGTGTCAGCAACAATAAAACTTCTGTTGTCAGTTGTGAAATATCTGTAAGCAACATCAATAGTGATACCCTGTTCTCTTTCAGCCATAAGACCGTCTAAAAGAAGTGAGTAGTCAATCTTACCACCTCTGCTACCTACTTTACTATCAAGCTCAAGGGCCTTTTCCTGGTCTGTATAAAGGAGCTTTGAGTCGTATAAAATATGTCCGATAAGTGTTGACTTTCCGTCATCTACACTACCACAAGTTATGAATTTAAGTAATCCTTTCATTTTAGAAATAACCCTCCCTCTTACGACGTTCCATACTACCGGCAGCTTCGTTATCTATTACTCTTGAAGTTCTTTCAGAAGAAACTGCACTTAATGTTTCATCAATAATTTCATCTAATGTTGTTGCAGTAGATTCAACACCACCTGTTAATGGATAACAGCCAAGTGTTCTGAAACGTACTGACTTGTAAACTGGCTTTTCGCCTTCCTTAAGACGGAATCTGTCATCATCAACCATAATGATGTTGCCATCTCTTTCAACAACTGGTCTTTCAGCTGCAAAGTAAAGAGGTACAATGTCAATATTTTCTCTCTTTATGTACTGCCAAATATCCTTTTCTGTCCAGTTAGAAATAGGGAAAACTCTCATACTTTCGCCCTTTTCAATTTTAGTGTTGTATAACTTCCACATTTCTGGACGCTGGTTCTTAGGGTCCCAAGCATGGTTTTCATTTCTGAATGAGAAAATTCTTTCCTTAGCACGAGATTTTTCTTCATCACGTCTACCACCACCAAAGGCAGCTGTAAAACCGTATTTGTTAAGTGCCTGCTTAAGAGCCTGTGTCTTCATAATATCAGTATAAGCTGAACCGTGGTCAAATGGGTTGATACCCTGCTTTACACCTTCTTCATTTGTGTATACAATCATATCAATGCCAAGCTTTTTAGCTGTGTCATCTCTAAATTTAATCATATCCTTAAATTTCCAAGTTGTATCAATGTGCATAAATGGGAAAGGTGGCTTTTCAGGATAGAATGCTTTCATAGCAAGGTGAAGCATAACTGAACTATCCTTACCTATTGAATAAAGCATAACTGGTTTTTCACACTCTGCCGCAACCTCTCTTATAATATATATGGCTTCTGCCTCAAGCGCATCAAGATGTGATAATTCGCTCATTTTTACTACCTCCAATTCTTAATATTTGTTAGATTCTTTCTGATTTATATCTATCTCGCTGACATTTCCGTCTGGAGATTCAATAACCCACTTTAATATATCACCACTTTTTTCAGTATGAACAAGACTGCCCATACCTCCAATATCGGCTCCAAGATAAAAACCTATTGCATGGGCCTTACATTCTTTTATACAAGAAGTACAACCCCAGCAGTCCTTTGGATATTTTATGTATGCCTTATTATTTTCGTCTGTTTTAATAAGGCTACCGGGACATACGACACTACATTTCTTACAGCCTACACATTTGTTTTTATCAATTACTATGCTCATAAGTCGTACCTCCTTCTACAATATCTCTAAGAATGATTTTTATTTCGCCATTTTCAAGTTTTGAATTAACATATTTATTCCAGTTTTCATTATCCTTTTCCGGATAATCAAGATTTTCAGCAAAACTATGCCATCTTGTTTCTTTTCTCGCCTTTAAGTGAGCAATTACACTTCGGCAAACAACAAGTCTTTCTCTTAACTCATATATATACATAAGTTCCTGAAAATCACTTGCTACAAGATTTTCTGACAAGCTATAAAGCTGTTTAATCTTTTCATCAGCTATCTTAAGCTGTTTTTCATTAAAACGGTAATTTGTTTTAATACCACCGGCATAAGAGTCCATAACTGTCTGCATAGCTTCTTCAATCTGTTCTGTTGTAAATCTGCTGTTTTCACCGTTTAAGAATTTTAAAACTTCATTCTTATGACTTTCAACATCACTTTCAGCTAATTCTTCTGCCTTAAAGTTTTCAATATCCTTAAGTACAGTAAGACCGGCAATTTCACCTTCTGCTAAAGCACCTGTTACATATTTCTGTGGTGCACCACCGGCTACATCACCGGCAGCATAAAGACCCTTTACAGTAGTTCTTCTCTCTGTATCAATCCAGTAGCCACTTGCTGTATGACCACCTACAATATAAGGTTCTGTACCCTCAATTTCTACATTCTGTTCTGAAGGATTTTTGCCACTTTCTATCCACTTTAAAGTCTGAGATGGAGCCATATTTAAATATGCCTTCTTCAAATCTTCATCCTGTTCGTGGCTAATACCCTCTGTTCTTAAATAGCAAGGTCCTCTACCTTCAATATTCTCATTTACTGTTCCGTAAACTCTTTCAGAAGTTGTAAGACCGTACTTTGTTTCGTAAACCTCACCGAGAGAGTTTACCTGCTTTGCACCAACACCCTGTGCAAGTGTACCGGTTGGAGCTATTGTATCCTTACATCTCAATGCTATAAATCTCATTTCAAATGTAGTCATTTCTGCTCCGGCTTTTATACCCATAGCATAACCGGCACCTGTGTTAAATGGTGGGTACCACATTTTGTGTCTTGAAAATCCCGGATTGTTAGGTTTATAAAGACCAGATGCACCACCTGTGGCAACAATAACAGCCTTTGCTTCAATAGTATAGAAAGTATCGTTTTCAATACCAATACCGTAAGCACCAATAACCTTGTTGTCCTTTACTGCAAAGTCAATAATATCAACTCTGTTAAGTACCTTTACATTAGGACAGGAATTAGTTGCTTCTGCTATTATAGGCTTTATATTTTCGCCATTAATTTTAAGGTTTCTATTTCCTCTTGTAACATACTTTCCATTTTCATCTTTTAATATTACAAGTCCCAATTCTTCAAGTCTTGCTGTAACGGCATTAAGTCTTTCACTCATTGTAAGAAGTAAATCTTCTCTCACAATGCCGTCTGCATCTTTCTTAGCATAGTCTACATAGTCCTGAGGTTTTCTGCCCTCTGTTATGTAAGCATTAAGTGCATTTACACCTGCTGCAAGACAACCACTTCTTTTAATATGAGCCTTTTCACATATTAAAACCTGTGTTTCTGGAGATTTTTCAGAAATAGTAATAGCTGCATAACAACCAGCTGTACCACCACCTATAATAAGCACATCTGTTTTAAGTTTTTCGCTTTTTAAATTCTTGTAATCTGCCATATTATATTCCTCTTTTTAAATAATCATTGAATTTTCGTTTAATGCCTTGTTTTCAATAAGATATGCCTTGTCACCAGCTGTCACAAACATTCTATAAATAAATACATCAACCTTTTCTCCTGCTTCAATAGGATTTTCGTCAAGTCCACGTCTGGCAGT
>UQYD01000082.1 GCA_900545305.1 uncultured Eubacterium sp. | reverse complement strand
GAACCACGCATAATAGCATGAGCAAGAGGATTACCGGTTGTCATTACTTCATAACCGTTATAGAGGAAGTCGTGAGGAGACTGAGCAGCCTTAATAGAGTTAAACATTACAGAAAGGTCGCCACTTGTAGGATTTTTCATACCAACAGGGCAATCAATACCACTAGCTGTAAGTCTGTGCTGCTGATTTTCTACACTTCTTGCACCAATAGCAATATATGATAAAATATCTTCAACAAAAGGTAAATTTGATGGATAAAGCATTTCGTCAGCAAGAGGCATTCCAGTTTCTTCAATTACTCTCAAATACATGCGTCTAATAGCTTTGATACCTTCAACCATATTTGGAGCACCTTCTGGGTCAGGCTGGTGCATCATACCTTTATAACCCTCGCCAGTTGTTCTTGGCTTACCAGTGTATACACGAGGAACGATAAACATTTTATCAGCAACCTGCTTCTTTACTTCGTTTAATCTTCTCATGTAGTCGCAAACAGCTTCTTCATCATCAGCAGAACAAGGGCCAACAATAACGACAAATCTATTATCTTTGCCTGTAAATATATCTTTTAACTGCTTATCATTTTCATCTTTAATAGCCTTTAATTCTGGAGAAATAGGTTCCATTTTTTTGATTTCTTCAGGTGTAGGCATTAATCTTATGTTCTTAAAACTCATTACTTCAACTCCCTTAAATATATCAATGTATTAATAATACATATATTTTTATGTAAAGTCAAGATAATTAGTGCAAAATCGACAAGGTAAGATTAAAATAATAGTGCTAATAATGAAAACTTTTTGTAAATTTTAAAGCTTTTTAAAACATAGAATTGTTTCCGTAGTCTATACCTTCATCTGTAATAATCATTCTTGCTTTATCATCTGATATAAACTTAATACTTATATATCCCAAAGATTCAAGTTCATTTATTGCTTTTTTAAATCGCTCTATTTGATTGGGATTTTTTGTGTTGTATTTAAAACAATAAACATCTCCTCCCATTGTGTAAGATTGATAAAGTTTATCAAAAATATCTGATGCTATTTTATTCATTGTTTTTATTCTCCTTAAAAAATATTTATAGTTGATATTATACAGTAAAAATATATTTAATTCAAGTTTGTAATATATGAATAAAGTCTTGAAAAGTATACACAATATTGTAAGAGGTGATATTATGAATTTTTCTGAAAGTAAAACAAAAGAAAATTTAATGAGAGCTTTTGCAGGAGAAAGCCAAGCTAGAAATAGGTATATATTTAGTGCTCATAAAGCTAAAGATGACGGCTTATTTGTTATAGAGAGTATATTTGAATTCACAGCAAAACAAGAAGAGGCTCATGCAAAAGTTTTTTATGATAGTTTGGTTAGTGAGGCTGCTCAAAATATAAGAATTGATGGTAATTATCCAGTAGACATATATGAAGATACATTACATTTATTAAGAGCAGCACAGCACAACGAATTCCAAGAATATGAGTATGACTATAAGAAGTTTTCAGAAATAGCGGCAGAAGAAGGCTTTTCAAAAATATCAAATATTTTTTCTAATATAGCAAATGTAGAAAAGACCCATGGTGATAGATTTGGAAAATTTGCAGATTTATATGAACAAGGAAAGTTATTTGTTTCAGAAATAGAAACACAGTGGATGTGTTTGAATTGTGGGTATATTTTTACTGGAACAAAAGCCCCTGAAAAATGTCCTATTTGCAAACATGACAGAGGCTTTTTTATAAGATTAGAATTTTCACCATACAGATAAAGGGCATTAATTGCCTTTACATAGTGGGCTTATATTGTTAAGTTGAATTTCTTTAGCCAATAATTTACCTGTATTATATATGCTAACATTTGTGGACCAGCCATTAATTGTCCGAACCAAGGCTTGCCGTAGTTTGATTCTCCACATATAAACTTTACTATTTTTGTTTTATCAATTATTGGCATAATAGGAGAGTTGTTGTTACTTATAATTTCTAAAACTCTTTCTTTTAGAATTTTTTCGTAAATAGGATTGTATGTTTTTGGATATGGGCTTTTCTTTCGGAATAAAATTTTTTCTGGTAATAATCCTTTCATACTATCTCTCAATAATCCTTTAACTATACCATTGTGATTTTTATATTCCCATGGAACACTCCATAAATACTCTATTATTCTATGGTCGGCATAGGGAACTCTAGCCTCTAAACCAGAATACATAGAAGCTCTATCCATTCTGTCTAATAAAGTTGTCATAAACCATTTTAAATTTAAAAATGTAATTTCATATCTTCTGCGTTCAGTTTCATCTTTATAGTCTATTTCAGGCATTTCTGAGAGAGAATCTTTATATCGAGCTTTAATATATTCATTTATGTTAAGGTTATCAATAAAATCGTCATCTAATAGTTCGAGTCTAGGCTGTGTATCTATAGACCAAGGAAAAGTATCACTATTCATTAAATCTTCTCTATAAAACCAAGGATAACCACCAAAAATTTCGTCTGCACATTCGCCAGTTAAGGCAACTTTATTGTGCTCTTTTACTAATTTACAAAAATATAGCATGGAAGCATCAACATCAGCCATACCAGGTAAGTCTTTTGCATCTACAGAGCAGTATAACATATCTGCTAATTCTTCATTTGAACATTCCAGATATGTGTGATTTAGATTATATTCCTTTAACATTATATCTACATATGGTCTATCTTGTTCAGGTTGGAATGAGTTGGATTTAAAGTATTTGTTATTATCTGTAAAATCAAAGGAAAAAGTGTTTAATGTCTTTCCTTGCTTTTGTAAGTAATTTGATGCTAAGGCTGTTACTATACAGGAGTCTACACCTCCTGAAAGGAACGAACATACAGGAACATCGGAAACCATTTGATATTCCACAGCTGATGTAATTAACTGATTGACATTTTGTACGGTTTCTTCGTAGTTATGGTTTGTTTTGAGGGTACTTAATTTCCAGTAAGCCTTTTCGGTGAAACCATTAATACTAAATTCACCATAATGACCGTACTTTATTTCATAAATATTTTTAAAAACTCCAAATCCTTCAGTTCTAGCAGGACCGATACCAAATATCTCTCTAAAGGAATTTATGTTTATCTCTGGAGTTACATATGGGTGACAAAAAAGTGCTTTTATTTCTGATGCAAAAATTAATGTGTTGTTTTCTATAGTATAAAATAAAGGTTTTACGCCACTTCGGTCTCGGAATAAGTATAACTTGTTTTCACCACTATGCCAAATACAAAATGCAAAAATACCATTTAACTTTTCTACACATTTTTTACCATATTCAATAAAAGAATACAATATAATTTCTGTATCAGATGTACCGTCAAATACATAACCTTTCTTCTCTAGTTCTGCTTTTAGAGCCTCTGTATCATATATTTCACCATTGTAAACTATAGCGTACTCAACGTTGTTAATTGTTTTTATCATAGGCTGATTACCATTATATAAATCTCTTATTGAAAGTCTAGTATGGGATAACCCTATGTTCTTTTTTAAATATTCTCCAGTTTCATCTTTCCCTCTATGAGCTAAACTTTCTCTCATATCTACCAATACGTTATGCCATTTGTTATAATTTTTGTTGAAATCTGTATCAAAGCAACAAAAACCGCTTATTCCACACATATAAACAACTCCATATATATCATAGTAAGATTATATTCTAATCAAATAAAAGACTTGACAATAATTTTTTGTATGATATACTAGTTACTGATAAAGACTATGAAAACGAGAGTAGATATAGTGGTTTTAACAGAGAGTAGATGTCGTTGGCTGTGAGCATCTTTGAATAAAGCTATATTGAAGTTCACGTTTGAGTTTATCCTTTGAAATTAGTAGGAGGATACGGTTGAGGTCGTTATTTCCTCACTAAGTGCCTATTTTATAGGAATTTGGGTGGTACCGCGTTTTCACGTCCCTTTTTGGGGCGTTTTTTTATTGCCAAAACGGGTATTGTTTTTAGATTTAAAATCATAGAAAGGATATAAAACAATGAAAGAGAAACTTAATGAAATCAAAATTGCTGCATTGGAAAA
>UQYD01000081.1 GCA_900545305.1 uncultured Eubacterium sp. | reverse complement strand
AAATTGCCGAAATATTTAGCTCAAATATAAATATATATTCTCAAAAATATTTAGGGAATACTAGTCTTTACTCTAAAAGAAAGAGGGCAGAAAGACCTGTTGGAGCACAGGAAAAAATCGAGATTCAAAAGGATTTATCTGAAAAGATATTGGAAAGTATACGAACTTCAGATTCTCAGAAATATAATCAATCAGCAATAAATAATTATATAGAAAACATTATTGAAAACAATAATGGGGTATTGACAGAAATTAATAATGATGAAGATTATATAAAAGCAATATTATCTGTAGTACGTTCACAAGATAAAGGAACAAAATATAAAGTCGAAGTTACTGAAGAAATGGTAAATAGTAGCAAATACTCTTTCCCAAAAATAATATACAGGAGGTAAAATATGCTTGAAAAATACGAAAGCTTTTCTACCAAAGAAAAGGAAGAATTTAGAGATATATGTAATGAATTATTTGACAAAACTTTCTTAAATGAAGAAGTTATTAGCAACGATGGTGGCTTTGTAATAAATGAGAAATTTAACTTTGTCAGACGAAATTTTGAATTATTTGAAGAATATTTTATGCTTTCTGGCTGGATTTTAGAGAGAAAAAATAACGAAACAATATATATAAGAAATGAAACAGGTAGTAATAGAGTTATATTAAAATTACTTACTACAAAAATGCTTATTGCATTAAGAGTAATATATGACGAAAAAAGAAAAACATCTAGTAACAGCAATAGAGTACAGTTTAAATTAAATGAACTGTATAATAAAATGTTACACGATTTTGGATTAATAGATACTATGCCATCAAAAACTGATAGGGATAGCAGTATTAAAATAATTGAAAAATACAATATCATAGTTAAGGCTGCTGTGGCAGAAGATGAAATGGATAATGTATATGTTATTATGCCTTCAATTACAGTTGCAGTTTCCGATGAAAGAATTAATATGATATACAATCAGTTAAAAGAGGAGGAATTGACAGATGAAGAAATTGACAAAAATGATGCTGACGAAATGGCATTACTTTGAGCATAAAATAATTGATTTTGAAGATATAAATTTTTTAACAGGTAAAAATTCCTCTGGTAAATCTACACTTATAGATGCTTTACAGGTAGTTTTGCTTGGTGAAACAGACGGTACTTCCTTTAATAAAGCAGCAGATATAAAGGCAACAAGGTCTTTTACAAGTTATATAGTCGGAGAATTGGGCGATGATATAAATGGTGGAGAAAAATCTCTCCGAGGTGGTAAAGAATTTACAACTCAGTTGGTTTGTGAGTTTAAAGATACAATGAATGACGAATATTTTTGTATCGGTATATTGGTAGACTCATATTCTGATATGGCAAATGCTAAGAGAACATTTTTCAGATTAAGAGATAGACTAGACGAAAGTGATTTTATATATGACAACCAGCCTAGAAATATAAACCAATTTAAGGGTTGGTGTAGAGAAAAATATGGCAAAGACGATAAAGCTATTAAATTTATGGATACAAATAATGAGTATAGACAGACTATATTAAGTATGTATAATGTCCATGACAGAAAAATGTTTTCACTTTTGAAAAAGGCAATTAGCTTTAAGAAAATAGATAATATTGAAAGCTTTATAACAGAAAATATTTGTGATGTGAAAAATGAAATAGATATTAGGTCTATGCAACTTAATGTTTATGAATATGAAAAGCAGAAAGAAAAGGCTGACCAATTAGAAAAGCAAGAAAAAGAATTGGCTGAAATAAATAACTTATATGATAAATATTCTAGTAAAAAACAAAATATTAAGCTATATAGTTATATATCTAATAGATGTGATGAAATTAATAAGATTACAGAAATAGATAATATTAAAAAGGAAATAAGCACAAAAACATTAGAATTGGATACTGCTAAAACAGAACTGGAAATTGTTCGAAAAAATATTGCTCAATATAATAAGGATAATGAAAATGCCATAAAAGAATTGGAACAATGTGAGCAAAATAGATTATATGACGAACTTACCAAAACTATTGATATAAGTAGCCAAATTATTGATAGTAAAAATAAGTATATTGATTTTGTAATTCCTGAATTAAGAGAAAAATCTGCAAAAATTAATGATAAACTTAATACTTTAAAAGATTCTATTGCTAATAGAATTACTACATACGAAAGTTTGGTAGATGAAAAGGCAAATGCTTTTATATCAGATATTAAGACTTTAAATAGTGGTTTTGGAAGTTTAGTAAATATAAAAAGAGAGAATTTCAGTGCCTATGGAATTTCTTATTTTAATGATTTAAAAGATAAAGCACAAAATTTAATGAAAAAGGCTTATGGATTTAAGGCTAATACCGAAAATTGTTATAACTCTATTTTAAGTGAAAAATTAGAAATCGAAAATGAATTAAAAAAATTAAAAAAGGGCAAAAAGCATTATAGTAAGGAATTATTAAAGTTAAGAGATACTATTTCTAAAAAATTAAAGGAAAAATATAACAAAGAAATAGAAGTAAATATTCTTGCTGACCTTATTGATATTGATGAAAATTCAGAAGTGTGGAGAAATGCAGTTGAAGGATATTTAGGAAATCAAAAATTCAGTTTAATAATAGACCCTGAATATTTTATGGATGCTTACTATATCTATAAAAGTATGAGAAAAGAAATTTATTCTTTTGGTATAGTAGATTGTGAAAAAATATTAAATGCAAAAAAGAACAATGCTGAAAATAGCTTAGCTGATGTAGTAGTTACTGATAATAAATATGCCGACGCCTATATTAAATACCTATTAGGACGAGTTTCTCGTTGTAAAGATGATGAAGAAATAAGAAACTACAACATAGGTATTACATCAGAATGTATGTTATATCAGGGATTTGCAGTAAGGGCTATAAATCCAGAAAATTATAAGATACATTATATTGGTAATAGGGCTATAGAACAACAAATAAAATATAGAGAACAACAGTTAATTAATTTAACTGAAAATTTAGGTATTATTAAGAGTATAGCCGATGCCTACAATAATTTGACTGAAAATACGTTGTTTATGAATGATGAATATATTCAAGGACAACTTTCAAACTTATTTGATGATTTAAAAACTGTAAGTATTGAAGAAGAAAAGAGAAGTAAATTAATAGCAGAACGCTCTAACATTGATATGACAACTGCAAGAAGAATTGAGGAGAAAATAGAAAAAATCAAAGAAAACCTCAAAGAACTTGATGAGGAACAATCGGTTATTAATAATACAATAGGTGGTTGTAATAATGCAATAGAGTCTAATAAGGATAGACTTAACGTAGCTGAAAATGAATTAAGAAATATAGCTGATAATATTTCCAGAGAATATAATAATTTTGCTGAAAAAGATAAGGCAGAAGAAAAATTAGCCATAGATATTGAAACAAATTCTGATATTTTAAAACTTAAAAATGATTATAGAAACAAAGTTATTAGAAATAATAGAGATGTAAATAGTTTAAATGGAGATATTAGAGCAAAGAAAGAAAATTATAATAGAATTTATAATATATCTTTGGCAATAAACGAAAATGATAACTCTGAATTTAACAATGAATGGGAAAGAATAAAAAATATCTCTTTGCCACAGTACAAAGATAAAATTGCTGTAGCAAGAAAAGAATCTATGGAACAGTTCCAGTCAGATTTCTTAGATAAAATGAGAGATAATATAATGACAGCTCAACACCAAATTAAGGAAATAAATGAAGCATTAAAACTTGCTGAATTTGGTAATGATAAATATAGTTTTGAAGTTAAGCCTGAAAAAGCCTATTTAGAATATTATAATATGATTATGGCTGATAGAATGGGTGGAGACTCTATATTTGATTTGAATTTCCAGCAACAATATGGTGATACATGTAACAATCTCTTTGATAAAATAACTTCTGTATCAGACCAAATGACAGAAGAAAGTAGAAAAGAATTGGATAACAATATAAGCCTATTTACAGACTACAGAACATATTTAAAATTTGATTTATACGTAACTAATGCTACAGGAAGAAAAGAAAGTTTAGTAAATGGAATAAAGAGTAAATCAGGTGGTGAAAGGCAAACTCCATTCTATGTATCATTCCTTGCAACATTTGCTCAGTTATATAAAGTAAATGAATTTAACTATAAGGGTAATACTGCAAGACTTGTTATCTTTGACGAAGCTTTTAATAATATGGATAATAGTAGAATAGTTGAAAGTATTGAACTTTTAAGAAAGTTGGGACTACAGGCTATTATATGTGCTCCTGAAAAT
>UQYD01000080.1 GCA_900545305.1 uncultured Eubacterium sp. | reverse complement strand
TCTATACAACAGTTGTAACAACTTTCTTAGGTTTGTTGATTTCTACTTTAGGTGCTTATGTACTTATTCAGAAAAATATGCCTGGTGTTAAGCTTTTCAGTTATTTGTTGCTTTTCACTATGATATTTAATGGTGGTCTTATTCCAACATTCTTAGTAATGAAGAAAATTGGTCTTTTAGACTCTCTTTGGTCAGTAATGTTACCTATGAGTATGAACGTATACAACCTTGTACTTATGAGAAGTTTCTTTGAACAGTTACCTGTTTCATTGTTTGAAGCTGCTGAAATTGATGGATGTACTCCAATGGGTATATTTGTGAAGATTGTTCTTCCTCTTTCAAAGGCTGCTCTTGCATCAATCGGCTTGTTCTTTGCTGTTGCTGCATGGAGTGAATACTTCCATTATGTAATTTATATTAAGTCTACTGAAAAGTATAACTTCCAGTATAAACTTAGAGATTTGTTCTCAGATAAGGTAGAAACTGGTGCAGAAGGCGAAAGTATTAACGTAAATACTTTAAAGAGTGCTGCCGTTATAGTTTCTATTGTACCTTTTATGTTTATCTATCCATTCTGCCAGAAATACTTTATGACTGGTGTTACAATGGGTGCTGTAAAGGAATAAAATGTTTTTTACACCTTGACTTCTTGGCTGAAAGCTGGGAAGTTGAGGTGTTTTATTTTTTCTTAATAAAAATAATTATCATCTATATTGACAAAGTATTTTTATATGTGTAAAATCAACTATAGATTAAGAATTTGAATATTTGAAAGGAGCATAATATGATTAAAGAAATTTTAGAATATAATAAACAGTTTGTAGCAGAAAAGAAATATGAACAATATAAAACAAGCAAATATCCAGATAAAAAAATTGCCATTCTGTCTTGTATGGATACTAGACTTACAGAACTTTTGCCAGCAGCTCTTGGTATAAAAAATGGTGATGTTAAGATTATTAAAAATGCTGGTGGTGTTGTATCCCATGCTTTTGGTAGTGTTGTCAGAAGTCTATTAGTTGCAATTTTCGAATTAGGTGTAGAGGAAATTATGGTTATTGGACATACGGACTGTGGTGTTCAACATATTAATAGCAATATGATGATTGGACATATGATAAATAGAGGTGTGTCAGAAGAAAATATAGACATAATGAAATATTGTGGCATAGATTTTGAAAAATGGCTTGAAGGATTTGATAATGTAGAAACTTCTGTTCATGAAACAGTTAAGTTTTTAAAAGAACATCCCCTTATACCAAAAGATGTTAGAATTGCAGGCTATGTTATGGATTCAGTTACTGGTGAATTAAATCCAATAGAGGGATAAAAATGAGTTTAAATGAAAAAGATTTTATTGTTTTAGGTAAAAATCCTGTTACAGATATGGTAGTTGATGGTAATATAATCACACTTTTTAATCTATTGGGATATAAAAGTGGTTATGTATCATTTGTAAAAGAGGATAATTTTAGAACCTCAAGAGGTATTACTTATCCGGCTAATGAAAATAAAATTAAAGCTATATATGGTGAAACAGAAGAAAAAGAAGTAAATTATCTGTCAGATAGACTATATTTAAGTGGATTAAAACAAAATATTGATGTAGCAGATATAACAAAGGCTAATAAATGCTTGGAATATAATTTTAATGATTATGGAATACGTTTTTATTTTGACAAGGGTGGACAAATGGTCTTTCTTGCGTATTGTAAAAACTATGATAATATTCCTATTAAGTAAGTGGTGATTTAATGGTTGTTTGGAATCCTTGGCATGGTTGCAAAAAAATAAGTTCGGGGTGTGAAAATTGCTATGTATATCGTAGAGATGCACAGTTTGGAAAGGATAGTAGTATCGTAACTAAGACTTTAGATTTTGATTTACCTATGAAAAAGAATAAGAAAGGTGAATATAAATTAAAAAGCCAAAGTGAACCAGTCTATACTTGTATGACGTCTGATTTCTTTATTGAAGATGCAGACCAATGGAGAGAGGAAGTATGGAATTGTATAAAAATACGCTCTGATTTGAATTTTATTATAATTACTAAACGTATACATAGATTTTTAGAATGTATTCCTAAAGATTGGAATAGTGGCTATGATAATGTTACTATATATTGTACTTGTGAAAATCAAAAAATGGCTGACTATAGATTACCAATTTTTATTGATTTGCCTATAAAATATAAAGCGATAATACATGAACCAATGTTGGAAGAAATTAATATTGAAAAATATCTTCAAACAGGAGTTATAGAACAGGTAATTTGTGGTGGAGAATCTGGTGAAAATGCTAGAGTGTGCAACTATGATTGGATTTTAAATACACGAAAACAATGTATCAATAATAATATTAATTTTTATTTTAAGCAAACAGGAGCTAATTTTGTAAAGGATAACAAGCAATATACCATCGAACGTAAATTTCAGATGTCACAGGCGAACAAGGCAAATATAAATTATATTAAAAGTTCGCCCTATAGACAGCTATTTGACAGATTACAAAAATCTAAATTTAGAAGTAGTTTTCATTTAAAGGAGAACGATAAACAGTATGTACTTGATAAAGGAATAGATACTATAAGAAAACATACAGAGGATTTTATTGCTAAAAGATTAGCTCCAGCTTATATAGAAAATGATGGAAAACAAACTCCTATGAAAGGGCATCCATCATTTATTGCTCAACATGCTACTGCTTGTTGTTGCAGAGGTTGTCTAAGTAAATGGCATAATATACCACAGGAAATAGAATTATCAAAGGAACAACAGGAATATATAGTGAATGTTATTATGGAATGGATAGAGCGACAAATGGGTTGAATTATTGAAATAATTGACATACTCTGAAAACTAATATATAATCCAATAGTATGTCTACTGAATAGCTATGATAACATAGGAGGAAATATATGAAGACTATAGAAGTAATAGATTTGGAAAAATTAGATAGTTCGGAAATTACGGTTGTTGATGTCCGTTCATCAGAAGACTATAGCAAAGGTACTTTTAACAATGCTATATCTATTCCCAAAAGTGATTTTTATAATAATGTTTCAAAAATAGAAAAAAATAAACCGGTTTATGTCCTTTGCTATACAGGAGATAACAGTGTAGAGATTGTAGATTATCTTAATGAAAATGGGTATGATGCTTACAATATTATTGGTGGCTATAGAGCATATTTAAGATTGTATCTTGAAAGGTCATTATCTGAAGATAATGACACAGAAAAGATTACAAAAGAAATAGAAAGAAGTATAATTAAGAAATTTAGAAAACCTATTTGGAGTAAATTTATAAAGGCTTTAAAAGAATACCAGCTTATAAATGAAGGAGATAAAGTTGCAGTCTGTATTTCTGGGGGAAAAGATTCAATGCTTTTGGCTAAGCTTATACAGGAATTGCAAAAACATGGTAATGTAAAATTTGAGGCTGTATTCTTATGTATGAATCCTGGATATAATGCTGATAACTGGAAAATAATACAAGAAAATGCTAAGTTGTTAGGTATTCCTCTTACAGTATTTGAAAGCAATATATTTGATACAGTTGCAGTAATAGATAAAAATCCTTGCTATCTTTGTGCAAGAATGAGAAGAGGGTATTTATATTCTCACGCAAAAGAATTAGGTTGTAATAAAATTGCATTGGGGCATCATTTTGATGATGTTATAGAAACTATATTAATGGGTATGTTGTATAGTGGCAAAATTGAAACTATGATGCCTAAACTCCATAGTCAAAATTTTGAAGGTATGGAACTTATACGTCCATTATATATGGTTAAGGAAGAAGATATAAAGGCTTGGAGAGATTATAATAAACTTCACTTTATACAATGTGCTTGCAGATTTACAGAAAACTGTGCAACTTGTGGTGGTGGCAGAGGTTCTAAGAGAGATGAAATGAAAGAGCTGGTTGCCGAGTTTAGAAAGAATTCTGGTACGTTAATAGAGGGAAATATATTTAAGAGTGTTCACGATATTAATTTACATAGAGTTATAGGCTATCATAAAAATGGAGATAGATATAATTTCTTAGATGATTATGATGAAAATTAAATAATTTGTTTGTGTAATCGGATAGGTATATTGGGCCTATCCGATTTTTTATAATGAATCGGAAAGATAAATCCGATGGCTTGTTACAAGCCACAAGCCATGTTTTGCTTTGCAAAATGTTCTGAACAATGAATCGGAAAGATAAATCTGATACCTTGACGGGTCAAAAAATAAATCTATTTTGTTAGTTTGTTTTGAATATATAAAAATTTTTTAAAATTTTTCACTGGTTTAACTATTGACGGATTATATAAGAGCGATTATACTAATTCATATAATATATATATGAATTAGAGGA
>UQYD01000079.1 GCA_900545305.1 uncultured Eubacterium sp. | reverse complement strand
TACCTTAGCAGTGAGGTCATCTCCTGTCTTTGCAAAAGTAACATAGAAGTATGGATTTCCTTCTCCACTGTTCTGATAAATATTATTTTTAAGACTTGTTTCGTCTTTGTCTAAAAGGACATCTCCTGTACCATCATTTTTATAAATATATAATTTAGCACTCTTTGTGTTGCTACCTCTACCAATTGTTAATTTATAATAGCTATTGGCATTATAGTTCATATAAATATTGAAAAATCCTTCAGAAGTAAGACCCTTTCCGTCTGGATTAAATCTAAATCTACCTTCAATATTTACGTTATTCCAATTAGTACCCTTGTCAAGTGTCATTAAGCAAGTGTTTCCATTTTCACAACCTGCTGTAACAAAGTTATTGTAGCCATTTGAAATAATATTCCAATTATTTTTTGTTGTCCAACCGTTAGTTGAATCAAAATTACCTCTATAGAGTGTATTTGGTGTAGAAGAATTACCTGTTACTTTAGCCTTAGTAGTGTATGTGCCAGTTGCACCGTATTCTCCATATGTTGTTTTTGTAGCAGGCATAACTTCAACCATAATGTTATATCCTACGTCTTTTGCTTCTACTTCATATGACTGGAAATACTCTCCAACGCCCTCTTTAATGAGGATTTTTTTATTACCATCTACTGCATACCAACGAATATTAGCAGCATCAGCATCATTATCTGTATCTAAGTTATAAGAATAAACAGCCTTTAACTTCTGTCCAACTTCAATAGCATCATCTTTTTCTATTGAAACAGATTTTAAAGTTGGGAGTGCTGTTCTTTCTGCTGTAACAGTTACATTTACAGTCGCAGACATACCTGTTTCAGTTGTAGCAGTAATTTCACATTCGCCAACAACTTTAGCTTTTATAACACCTTTACTATCAACTGATGCAATATTATCATCAGAAGAAGTGTAAGTAACATTTGTTTTAGCCTTTGTAGGTAATGTAAAAGCTTTTAATGTATAAGTTTCATCAACTGGAATTGAAATATTATAACTATTAAGTGTAATATCACAAACATCAGTTGTACCACTTGCTAAAGCTGGATTCCAACCATCTTCACCCTTTAATACATTATAGCAATTATACTGCTTTGCCTGTTTTTCTGTAAGCTGTTTTACAAATTCAGCTCTGTTTCTTGTATCAAGAGTTCTGCCCTTTGAATCCTTTGAATTATATTCATAAAATCTGACTTTATTTAAGACGGTATTTTCATCCCATTTAGAAAAACCGGCTTTATTCATATTGTCTGGCAAAGTACAATTTATAAATACTGAATTTGAACCATAGTTAGGATAAGCACTGTCACACTGCCATGGTCTACCTAAGTCAATTTTTCCTAATATATCTGAAGTAGCACTACTATCAACAGATAAGTTACATTCATTAAAGACGTAACCAATGTTAAAAAGTGTTGTATTTGGTGCTGTAAAATGACCACCATTTTGATAAGACATCATTTTAAGATTACATTTATCAAAAAATGCTGTGCCATCACCAAAAATATAATCAACTGTACCTTCAATGTAACAGTTCTTCAAATATGTTCTGGCATTATTTGAACTACCGTAATTAGTTTGACCCTTTGATGCACCTCTAAGGTACAAAGTATCTTGTCTGCCAATAAATCTACAGTTATCTAAGACAACTTTATCAGCCTGTGATGAAAAAGCAACAGCCTGAACCTGACTATTATTTGTGCCAATATTGTATGAATTTTGAACTGTAATATTATTAGCCTTAAAGCCTGTTGCACCAGTTCCTACTGAAAATGTACTTGTATTATCAGTACCAAAATTTTTAGCAGGATTTGAGTGTCCGTTTGCTTTATCATAAGTTATAACAACATCTTCCGGCTTACCATCGTGAGTAATATGCACGTTAGGCTTATTTATTGATACACTTTCTTCGTAAGTACCAGAAGCTATTTCTATTGTTACGGGTTCTTTTTCTGTAGGTATAGCTTTAATAGAATCAATAGCTGATTGTAATGTATTAAAATCATATCCACTACCCTTACCGACAGTTATTGTTGTTGCCTGTGCCATAACAATAGTACCAGTTGGCAATAAACCACATACCATTGTGACAGCAAGTATCGATGAAAATAATTTTTTAATCGAATTTTTCACTTTAAATCCCTCCTGAACATAATAATAAATTTTATCACAAAAGCAAGGATTTAACAAGTGTCTTAACTATTTTGTAATGTTTATAGCATTTTTATCAGCCTTTATTTCAGGTGGAACAATTTCTCTATTGTGGGTGACTGCCTTAATCATATCATTAATATCGTAACTATAACTTTTGTTTACCTGTGTATAGTCTTCTATATATCCTGAAACAGTTGTATTGTCAGGTTCTGCTTCCATAACTGATTTTACATTTTCACTGGAGAACAGAAGTATATTTCTCGAAAATTGACTACTGTTTCTGCAAGTTGTAATTATCTCATCGACTATTTTTGAATTTTTTAATAAACTTTTATCAACAATACAAGCTACAGTATGTCCAAAATAAAGCTGTCCTCTTGATTTTTTGTTTATTTTCCTTATACTATCTGTTATACTTTCGCCTTTGCTACTAATAATATCTTCCTTAGGCTCTGCTGAACTATCTCTATTGGGACGTGCTACAGATACATAAGTATCATAATTTTTATCAACAGCAACAACCATTACATAATCTCTTTCCTCTGGTTCTCTACTGCCATTACACCCTGTTAGTATAAACATACATACAAGTAAGCTCAAAAATTTTCTCATTTCAGATACCTCCCTACAAAAAGTGGTACTGCTAATACAAACAATATACTTCCATAGACATTTACATAGCAAAATTCTGTTAATGCCTGATTGAAATTATCAGGAACAAAAGATATTATATATACAAAAACGGCTATTAAAATGGTTGCTATTTCTTTTTTTAGTCCCATAGATTTTGAAAATAAGTCCTGTGAAAAAAATAAATGTGAACTTAAATACAACACCGTAGCAAATATCCATAAACAGACAAAAATTTCCTCTTGTCTTTGGAAAAACGAAAATACCTCCGAAGTATATATTATTTCTAACGTAGGAAAGTTTTGCAAATTATAATCAATATCTCCATATACTCCATAGGCTACTGATGTAACACCTATTATGAACAAAAGTCCAAGAACAATAGATTTAGGAATTTTTATTTTTAAGTGGCTTTTATTAACGTAATCCTTACCTAAAACTATGCTTTCTATAGCTGTTACATTTAAGGAAAGCATTAATCCTCTCCACAAATCCTTATTCTCAAAAAGTATATTATAATTTTCTAAATCTATTTTCTTTATTCCAACACAGACGGCGAATATTAGTGGTATCGCTACAAATGGTAATAGTATTTCAGCTATTCTTCCCACTGTTTCAATCCCAGAAACAGCACAGTACATTGCTCCGAACAAAAGTATAATACCTATTATCCATAACTTTGAATTATCTAATATTGTTTCCTTTATAAAAAAAGAAAAAATATACAATGCCAGACCTAAAACTATAGCAATTTTAATCGAAAACAAAAACTGAAGTATTTTCCCTGCTATTCCATGTAAATCTACGTAAGAAAACTTATTAAACAGCCACCCTGCAATTAAACTATAAAATGCTGTGAATATTGACATTATAAGTATGGTATATATGTTACCAGCTATTTTAGGTAAAATCATAGCTTCCATACCTATCATTTCCAAAAAAACTATTGCCTGTAATTGTGTATTAGATATTTTATTATTTTTCATATTTATTCCTCCTTATAAGAACTTTCTTTCATTTTATCAAGAGGAAATCTAAATACTGTATCTTGAAAAGCTGATTTAAAACTCTGGGAATTAAAAGGTGATACATAAGCTTTTCCAAAAGATTTTAAAGAACATAAATGAGTTAATACCATAAACACTCCAACTGCAAAACCTAACATACCAAAAATACTACTAAGCAAAATCATAAAATATTTTAAAAGTCTGAAAGCTGAAACTAGGGAAATATTTGGAATTGCAAAGCTACATATTCCTGTAAGGGAAACAATAATAACTACCATTGGACTAACCAAACCGGCTTCTACAGCTGCTTGACCAATAATAATACCACCTACTATGCCAAGTGTACTACCTATTGCCTGTGGTAAACGTATACCTGCTTCTCTCAAAGCCTCAAATACAACCTCAAGTAATACCACTTCAAATACAGTATTTATAGGAACAGGTGCTCTACTTCCACTTATTTTAAGTGCCAAATCCGTTGGTATCATAGAAGGGTGAAACAATGTTATAGCTATATAAAGTGCTGGTAAAGAAAAAGCAAAAAAGCCACAAACATATCTTATAATCCTTATGAAGCTCATTATTTCCCAACGTTCATAATAATCCTCTGAGGACTGATAAAAACAAGCTAAAACCGTTGGCAAAAGTAAAACAAAAGGTGATGTATCCACTATAACAGCTACTCTGCCTTCCAACAGTGCCGATGCTGTTTTATCAGGTCTTTCTGTCATTTGAACTTGTGGAAATGGCGAATATTTATTTTCCTCTATCATTTGTTCTACATATCCACTATCT
>UQYD01000078.1 GCA_900545305.1 uncultured Eubacterium sp. | reverse complement strand
ACCGTTTTCTGGATTTATAGCAATCTGACCTGATGTAAATACAAGACCATTAATTTCAACAGCCTGAGAATATGGTCCAATAGCAGCAGGTGCATTTTTAGTAGAAATAGTTGTCATAACGTTTACCTCCAAAAAATATAAATTTAAGTTCATTATACTACTATTGTGTTTAAAATGCTAGTCCTTTTTAGCAATCAGTCCCAATTTTCTATATTCAAAATAAAACATAGTAGCTGTACACATAACTGCAAAAACATCTGCAACCGGTTCTGCAAGGAATACTGCAAAAGTTTTATTTACTATAAACAATGGGAAAATATAAATTAATGGAATTAAAAGTATACATTTTCTTAATAGTGCAAGGAATATAGATTTTTTGGCGTTTCCAAGAGCGATAAATGTCTGTTGGCATGCAAGCTGTATACCAAAAACGCAAGAACCGGCCATATAAATTCTAATTGACCACATTGTATATTTAATAAGTTCACTATCAGATGTAAATATTAAAATAAACGCCTTAGGTAAGAACATACTTATTGACCACAGTACAACAGAATATACAACACAAACTCTCAAAAGTAACTTAAAAGCCTTTTGAACTCTGTCTACATTTTTAGCTCCATAATTAAAACTAACTATAGGCTGAGCCCCCTGAGAAAGTCCACTTAAAGGCATCATACAAAACTGATTAACACTATTTAATATAGTCATTGAGCCTACTGCCAAATCTCCACCATATTTTAATAAGCTTGTATTAAAACTTACTGCCAATACACTTTCTGTAAACTGCATTATAAAAGGTGAAAGTCCTAAAGCTATAGCAGGCAAAATAATATTTTTCTTTAAAAGTAAATATTTTCTCTTTATTTTTAAAACTGTCTTCTTGCCTGTAAGAAATTTTAAAATCCATATACAAGAAATCGACTGTGAAATTACTGTTGCTAAAGCAGCACCTTGTACCTGCATATTAAAACCAAATATAAAAATAGGGTCAAGAATAATATTACACAATGCACCTATAGCAACTGTAGTCATAGCTATTTTTGAAAATCCCTGAGCATTTATAAATGCGTTAAGCCCTAAAGCAAGTTGTACAAAAATTGTACCTAGAGAATATATCTTCATATATGACCAAGCATATTCTATGGTATTTTCACTTGCTCCAAAAAGCATCATAATTTTTCTGCCGAACACTAGAAAAATAGAAGTTAATATTAAAGCAGTTAAAATAAGCATAGTAGTACAATTACCTAATATGTTTTCTGCCTTTTCTTTATCTCCTCTGCCCATATTAATTGATGCTAAAGGTGCTCCACCCATACTAACAAGGGCTGCAAAAGCTGAAATACACACAATAACAGGCATGGCAACTCCCACACCTGTTAAGGCCGATGGTCCTATATTTTTTATATGACCTATGTACATTCTATCAATCATATTATAAAGGAGATTTATAATTTGAGCACAAATAGATGGTAAAGCCAATTTAAACAATAAAGAGCCTATTTTATCTTTGCCCAAATCCGTCTGTTGTTTTGACATTTTATTCCCTCTTTCGTCAAAATAAAAAGCCCTTTACGGGCTTTTTATTACATAATCTTATCAAAAGGCCAATCTATAATTCCACCAAAATCATAGACCTTATAACCTTTTTCTGACAGAACTTTTCCTGCCATCTCACTTCTTCTACCACTTCGGCAATAAACAAGAACAGGAATACTTTTATCTAATTCTTTTTCTGCTCTTTCCGGAACTTCATCTAAAGGAATAAGCTTTGAATTTTCAATATAACCCTCTACTAACTCATCAGGTTCTCTAACATCCAAAACTGTTACCTTTTTATGGTCATCCATAATTTTCTTTGCCTCTACAGCTGTAATTTTATTATACATTTTATCCCCTTATATCAAGTTCAACTGGACAGTGGTCAGAACCAAATATTTCTGTATGAATTTTTGCTCCTTCCAATCTGTCTTTCATATCATCACTTACAATATAGTAGTCTATACGCCAACCTGCGTTCTTTTCTCTAGCTTTGAATCTATAACTCCACCAACTATATACCCCTTCTGTATTTGGTTCGAAGTATCTATAGGTATCTATAAAACCAGAATTTAAAAGTTCAGTCATTTTGCCTCTTTCTTCATCAGTAAAGCCAGCATTTTTTCTATTTGTTTTAGGATTTTTTAAATCTATTTCTGTATGTGCTACATTTAAGTCACCACAAAGAATAACAGATTTCTTTTCCTTTAACTTTAATAAATGAGCTCTAAAGGCATCTTCCCATTCCATTCGGTACTCAAGTCTGGCAAGTCCCTGCTGTGAATTTGGAGTATAGCAAGTTACATAATAGAAATCTTCAAACTCAAGAGTAATAACCCTACCCTCTTTGTTATGCTGTTCTCCTTCTATACCGTAAGTTACAGAAATAGGTTCTTTTTTAGTAAATACAGCTACACCTGAATAACCTTTTTTCTCAGCATAATTCCAATACTGATGATAGCCCGGTAAATCTAAGTCTATCTGTCCTGCCTGCAACTTTGTTTCTTGAAGTGAAAAAATGTCTGCATCTACTTCATTGAAAAAATCCATAAAATTTTTGCCAACACAAGCTCTAAGACCATTTACGTTCCACGAAACCATTTTCATCATTTATTTATCTCCTCATTTAACTTATCTATGGCATAAATACCAATTTCATTTGATACCTTGCCCTTTGCTAAAGCATAAATATCCTTAAAATCTGCATTAGACTTCTTATATTTTAATGCCTTATCGATAACAGATTTAAGAAAATCTGCTGTAACAGGTTCTTCTGGGTGGAAATTGTTACCTTCAACAGCTGTAACAAGTCCAAGATTTTTTGCTGTAGCAATAGCTCCCTGATAGTACTTACCCTTTGATACATCAGCAAAACTATTTCCATTATTTATTTCACAACCAAGAGCATCAACAACCATATATGTAAAGTCAGCTCTTGTCATATAAGAAACTGCTGTAAGCTTTGTATCATTGATATAATCCTTAAGTGATGCTGATGACTGCTTTAAAGCTGTAAGAATCTTTTTTGCCATTGTTTCAGCACCAAATGTACTGAATGTATCACCACATATCTCACCCTTTGCATCATATGCGTTAAGAACCTTACTTCCCTCAGCACCCATTACATCATAAAGATTTTTTGATAAATCATACATATTAACGAAGAACAACTGTTTAGAAACTACTAATTCCTTAACAGCATTTACATATGGATTTTCATTTGCTATAACCTCTCCATTTTCTTCTGTTCTTTCATAATACGGTGTAACCAAAATTGGAATTGCTTTTTTATCTAAAACTGGTTTAACATAACTATAATATAATAACTGTTCATATGAACCAGTTGTGTCCACATTTCCATATGGAGAAGAATAGTACTTAATATCATCAGAAGTGTATTTATCTTCATTTGTAAAGGCAATCATAACATAATCACCCTCTTTAAATGAGTTTAAAAATTCATTATACTTATCACTTCTGCTAAAACTTTTTGCTGTTGCATCTGTTTGAGCTAAGTTTTTAACTGTTATTTTATCTGATAAATAATTACTAATATAATTGCCAAAACCAGCTGCATCTACTCTGTAATCGCCTTCATTATCTCCTGCAGCACCTTTGCCACCAACTATTACAAGGTTTGCAGATTTAAGAGAATCAGTCTTTGCAACTTCCTTATTTGATACAATAACATTTTCTGAAACACCAGAAAGATTTAAGCTCTTTATTGCATCTGCCATTTTACCAGCAATAAGGTTAGCGCCAAACTTGTTATAATGTGTAAGGTCAACTGTACCGTCTTCCTTTATATTGTGAAGACCCTGTGTAGTAAATACACCATAGCTTTCATACAAATCTTTAGTAATGTTAAACATATCTATAAGTTCAACTTTTTGTTCTTCTGCTACCTGTCTTACAGCTGTTACATAACCATCATTTTCTCCAAAATGTGAAGTAATCTTTCCATTGCTGTCAAAGAATATTCTGCAAGCTGGAGTTAAAAGAACCGGAATACCACCAGCCTGTCTTACAGCTGTAATATACTGGTCAAGATACCATTTGAAAGTACCTGTATTATAAGAATAAAAAGTTTCAGCATATGGATAATCTGTATCCTTGTAGAAATTGTAAATTGAATCTGGAGTTTTTGACTTTACACCTGGAACTGTTGGGTAAATTCCATTAGCATCTGGAGTACCAAGGGCTACAGAATGTTCCATAAAGGCATTTGTATCTGTTCTCTGGTCATTTGTACCAAACTGAATAAATACATAATCTCCTTTTCTTACTTCGCTCATAGCTTCAGCCAATCTACCCTGATTGATAAATGAACGAGTACTTCTGCCACCTTCTGCTTTATTTATAAACTTAACTGAATCAGCATTGAAATAATTTACAAGGTATTCGCCCCAGCCACCTATAGTGTTATCATCACCATAATACTTAACTGTTGAGTCACCAAGTATAAAAATTCTTGTTTTATTACTGTCATCTTCTTCCTCTGCACTTTCAACAGAAAGAGAATCTACAAGAACAATATTTGCATCTCCACCGGCTTCCATAGCTACTGTGCCTGCTGATAAAGCATTTCCACTTTCCTTTGCTGTGAGAATTGCTGTTGGCTTAGTCTGTCCTTCAAATCTTACCTT
>UQYD01000077.1 GCA_900545305.1 uncultured Eubacterium sp. | reverse complement strand
AGAACCAATTAAAAGAGAGTTCCCATATCAGGAACCAAATGAAATAGAAAAAATAGAGGAATTGAGAAATACGGAACAGGGAATTCAAGCTATAAAAAGTAATGATTTTCAAGAAGTAGTTTTATTTTACAAAAGTGAGGTAGAAAAATGTTTAAAATAGGTAGAAATGATAGATGTTGGTGTGGTAGTGGTAAAAAATATAAGGCTTGCCATGAGTTTAGTGATGAACAAAAACTTCAGCCTTTAGTGGAACAGGGTTATCCTATGCCTACAAGAGATTTAATATTATCACCTGAACAAATACAGGGTATTAGAGATAGTGCTAAGGTTTCTATCAATATATTAGATGAAATTGAAAAAATGATAGGTGTAGGCGTCTCTACAGGAGAAATTGATGACCTTGTTGTAAAGATTACAAAAGAAGCCGGTGGTGTTGCTGCTGATTTAGGATATGAAGGCTTCCCAAAAAGTTGTTGTACATCTATTAACAATGTAATTTGCCATGGTATTCCAAATCATAATGAGAAATTGAAAGATGGCGATATTGTAAACGTAGACATCACTACAATAATAAATGGTTACTATTCAGATATGAGTAGAATGTTTATGATTGGAAATGTAAGTGATGAAGCAAGAAAATTGTGTGAAGTAACAAAAGAGTGTATGTTAGAGGGTATAAAATCAGTAAAGCCATATACACCAGTAGGTAATATTGGAAATGTTATAAATGATATTGCTGATAAAAATGGATATAGTGTAGTTAGAGCTTTGTGTGGGCATGGTGTTGGACTTAAATTCCACAATGACCCTATGGTAAATCATTTTAGAACTAACAGAAAGACTATGATTCTTGTGCCGGGTATGGTGTTTACCGTTGAACCTATGATAAATGCTGGTTCTTACGATTGTACAATAGATGAAGATGACGGTTGGACAGTAAGAACTATTGACGGTAGTTTATCTGCTCAGTGGGAACATACTGTTGTTGTTACAGAAGACGGTATAGAAATTCTTACTTTATAAGGAGGAAATCTCTATGAGGAATATCAATATATGGAACGGAACACCTTTAGGATATAACAAAGAATATGATGATGTAAATTTAGGACTTCCCAGATTAGACGAATTTGCTATAAATGATGGTAAAAGACATCCATGTGTTTTGATTATTCCAGGTGGAGGTTATGACCATTTATCTGACCATGAAGGCGAAAATGTAGCTATTGAGTTAAATAAGTTAGGTATATCTGCTTTTGTTTTATATTATAGAATTGCACCTTATCGTCATCCTATATATTTGTATGACATAAAAAGGACTATGAGATATATACGATATAATGCAGAAAAATATAATATTTATGAGGACAAAATAGGAATAATGGGCTTTTCAGCAGGAGGACATTTAGCTTGTATTTGTGCTGAAAATGTTGGTAAATTCGAGTATGAACCTATTGATGATGTAGATAAGGTTTCATCAAGACCGGATATACTCTGTTTGTGTTATCCAGTAGTAACTATATCTAAAGAGATAGCCCATAAACGTTCTGGAGATAATATGGCAGGCAATGATATGGAAGCAAGAAAGGCTTTGTCTTGTGAGCTTGCTGTGCCAGATAATATGCCACCGACTTTTGTATGGCATACTTTTGAAGATAAGAGTGTTGATTGTAGAAATTCTTTAGAGCTTGGAATAGCAATGAAGGAAAAAGGAATACCATTTGAAATGCATATTTTCCAAAAAGGTAGACATGGACTTGATTTTGCCAAGGGTGTTGAAGGAACAGAAAAATGGTTTGAATTATTTTTAACTTGGGCTAAAATACAGGAATTCATCATATAGTTTTATGAGGTGAAATTATATATGAAAAATTGTCAGAGCCTGCTGGATAAAGAAGTTATAAATATTCGTGACGGATGCAGAATGGGTTGTGTATGTGATATATTAGTAAATGTTAAACTTGGTACTGTTGCATATATAATTGTACCTATTGACGGAGGTTTTTTCTCTTTTTCTCAAAAAAGGAAACAGTATGTTATAAATTGGTGCAATGTAGTTCAGGTGGGCGATGATATTATTTTAGTCGATGTTTGTATTGCCGATGTAGTAAAAATTTGTGAGGATAAAGATGCTAAATAAAGATGAGCTTGTTTCTCAATTAGGGAATATAATAGATGTGGATACTATTCAGGGAGTAACTGTAAGTAATCCAATAAAGAAAAATACAGAACTTGGAACAAAAATAAAAATTGTTCCTGTACTTGTAAAGAATAAGAAAAGTTTTCAGTTTTCAAAATATGTAGGTGAAAAAGTTTTCCATAATAATTGTGACTTAGAAAATTTTTTCAATGTTTTAGCTGATGAAATGGAAACTAATTTTAAACAATGTGAAATTGTGGCAAATAATAGGCTTACCATTCTTATGAATAAAAAGAAGCAGTTTACATTAACAGGCGTAAAAGAAAATTTAAACGTAAATACGAAGGCTGTTTCTCATAATAAAGCAAAACAATATATTTTACCGGACGGTCAGTATGTTGACTGGATGTATAAATTAGGACTTATGGACAAGAATGGTGTTGTACTTGCTCATAGACAAAAGAAGTTTAGACAAATAAATAAATTCTTAGAAATGCTTCGAGATGTTGAAAAGCATATACCTGAAAATTCAACAATCGTTGATATGGGATGTGGTAAAAGCTATTTAACCTTTGCTACATATTACTATTTTAATGTAATAAAGAATAAAAATGTAAAAATAGATGGCTACGATTTAAAGAAAGATGTTGTTGAGTATTGCAATTCTCTTTCAGAAAAATTTGGCTTTGATAATCTAAAGTTCTATTGTAAAGACATTGCTGAAATAGGCAATGATGATAACAAAATATCTATGATTATTACTCTTCATGCTTGCGATACAGCAACTGATTATGCTATTTATCATGGTATAAGATGGAATTGTAATGTTATTATAAATGTGCCTTGTTGTCAGCATGAATTATTCCATCAAATGAAGAATAGTGCTTTCCCTATAATTACTGAGCATGGAATATTAAAAGAAAGATTTGCAGCAATGCTTACTGATTCTATCAGGTCAAGAATTTTAAATCTTGTAGGGTATAAATCAGAGATTATGGAGTTTATAGAAGTAGAAAATACGCCAAAAAATTTGATGATTCGTTCTATAAAAAATAATAAGCCTATGGATAATAATAAAAAACGTGAACTTGATGAAATAATAGAGCAATATGGAATATCTCCAACATTATATAATTTAATATTTAAGCAATAAGATTTTAAAGGATAACAGAAAAAATGTTATCCTTTTTGCATATATATTATTTGGTGATGATATTGGTAGAAGTAATTATTAGATATAACGGAAATATAGAAAATATAATAGAAAGTTTAGGAGGAACAGCAGAAATATTATCTAGTAGTTTTGCTATAGTTCAAATACCACAAGATAATATAGAAAAATTGGAAGATTATACGGAAATAGAATATATAGAATTGCCTAAAAATTTGTTTTTTATGTTAGAGCAGGGTAAAAGAAGTTCTTGTATAACTATAGACAATAGTAATATAGATGGTTTAACTGGGGAGGACGTAATTGTAGGGATAATAGATTCGGGAATAGACTATCAAAATAGAATGTTTAAAAATTCTGATGGAACAACTAGAATAGACAGTATATATGAAGTTGGTGGAGAAATCTTTTACAGTAATGATATTAATTCAGGAAATATCAATCATATAGATAGATATGGACATGGCACACAAGTTGCTAGTATTGCAGTTGGAAATAATGGGATTGCATATAAATCAGATATAATTGTGGTGAAAATTGGGCAAAACGAGTTTTTTGCTTCTACAACAGATATAATGAGAGGTATAAGTTATATTATAAATAGGGCAGTACAGTTGGGAAAACCAGTAGTTATAAATATTTCTTATGGTACAAATGATGGTTCTCATGATGGAAACTCTCTTTTTGAAGAGTACATTAATGAAATGGCTGTGTCTTACAAAGTTTCTATAGTTGTAGCATCAGGAAATGAAGGAAATAAAGGACACCATTTTAGAGGCTTTCTGGAAAACAATAATACGTTAGATATGGATTTTAATGTTGCAAGTGATATTTCTGCTATGTATTTAAGTATATGGAGTTCGTTTTCTGATGAATTTGAGGTTGAAATTTTCTCGCCATTAGGTGACAAAGGTGGACCTATGAGAAAAGAAAATGTGACATATAGATATAGATTGGGAGATACTACGGCATCTATAGTTTTTAGAAATTCTACACCGTATAATTCAGATAATGAAATATATATAAGGTTAGAAGGAGCAACTAGATTTGTTGACAGTGGAATATGGAAAATTAGATTTTACGGTCAAAATATAATAAATGGTCAGATTGATGCATGGTTGCCAGTAAATGAGGCTGTTGGTGGCGATACAGCATTTATTATACCCAATACCGATACAACACTTACAATTCCATCTACATCGGAAAGAGTAATAACAGTTGGAGCATATGATTCTGTAAATATTTCAACTGTAGGATTTTCTGGAAGAGGATATACTAGAGCAACAGAATATATAAAACCTGATTTAGTAGCACCTGGAGTTAATATTTTAACAACAACTGTTGGGGGTAGTATTACATCGTTTACAGGTACAAGTGCAGCAGCACCATTTGTAGCCGGCAGTGTAGCGTTGCTTATGGAATGGGGAATAGTAGATAGAAACGATATATTCCTTTATGGAGAACGCCTTAAAGCTTTTTTATGCAATGGGGCAATTCGTGATAATAGTAGAGAATATCCTAATAGAGAATGGGGATATGGCAGACTATGCTTAAAAAATACATTAGATTTACTAAAAAAATAGAGGGCTTTTTAT
>UQYD01000076.1 GCA_900545305.1 uncultured Eubacterium sp. | reverse complement strand
GCCTTTCCGTCCCAGGAAGCATGCAGGTGTGCCGCCAGAATCTGCACCACATTCGAACCCGGGGCATACATTTCATCAATAAATTTCTGAGTATTTTCATCCGGAGAATAAACAGAATCTGTCTTGTTCCAATAATATATCCTGTTTCTGATTTCCATCGAACGGGCTTCCAGACTCTCCGCATCCTCCTCCGAATAAAAGGGAACATGTGTTGCCACTATCACCGGTCTGCCGTCTCTTAATTCCTTGTTCAAATACTCCAGTCTTTCATCTGAAAGATTCTGATAGGATCTGTTAATTCCTACGATCAGGAATTCTCCCAGATCAATTACTTTTTCCTCGGAGTCACCGTCCCAGAGTTGTGCCTGAGCTGCCACCCCATCGGCATCTGTATACTGACTTCCACCATAAGTTCCTATATAATCGTGGTCCGAACGCAGATAAATCACCCGGTCTCTATCGTATTTCAGCTGATCAAATCCCTGCTCCAATACTTCTATATTGGACGGACTGCAATAATCCAGCAGATCTCCACCAAAAATCACAGCATCAAAATCGTTATAGTTCAGATATTTGATGACTTCCGGCCAAAGGTCCTCCGCATGCTTTCCATCGGCCGTCACCGACAGCTCATTGTATCGTTTCATTACTTCTGGAAGTTCCTCTTCCAGAACATGTCCCACCTCTGTATCTGTAACCAGATGCAGGTCATTTACAAATGCTATCGTATACTCCTCCGTAAGCCCCCCGATATAGACCGTAATCTCATCGGTGGTAAACGGATACTCTGGCGGATCATAGACTATTTCCGGTTCTTCCGGCAGACTCTCCACCGTCTCCGGCATCTTCGATTCCTCCGTTTCCAAAGGCTCCTCTGTCCCCTGATTTTCCGACTGTTTTGCATATCCCAGCAGAACGATCAGCAATATCACAGGAACCACAAATAAAAGCATTGCAATAAATAATTTAATTGTTTTTTTCATTATAAAATCCCCGATATATTATTACGGATCCAGCTTCTGACATAGCTGGTGGTACCATAATCTCCAACTCTGTAGCTGCTGTCACCATCCAGATCATTGAAATACCAGAAATGATCCAGATCCACATCTCCTCCGATGGTGATTCCTTCTTCCCTCTGAATGATGTCCAGGATCATTTCATAGGCATACCTATAATTTTCCACGTTCATTCCAGCCTGCTGTCCATAGTTGACCATATCCTGAAGTAACAGCGGATTATAGTCTGTTTCCTCCAGAATGGAAGCCAATGTCTGTACTGCATCTGCATAAGACATGCTTCCGTCAGCCAGCCCTGTTTCGCAACGCTTTCTCGTTACCATGGCAAGGCAATATTCATATCTTAAACGCAGGGGATCATCCAGGTCATCCAATGAGAATAATACCGGTGTACCATTTTCATTCCCCACGTTATATGCCTGTTCCGCAATATTCCATGCTTCATCTCTGGACCAGTGGTCATAGGTGGTAATATTGTTGATGGCCTGGATATACATTTCTTTATAAGTATTTACAAAAGCTTGAACCTTTTCAGAAGTGTCTGTAGCTACAAACGGTGTAAGATAAGTCGCACCTTCAATATTCTTTGTATCACCATTTAACTGCTTAATGATACCATCCCAACCGTCACAGCCATAATATGGGATATTTAAGCCCAATGTAGCTGCCTGCTGGCTAATATAACCTACTTCAGTATAGTAAATTGGAAGGAATAATGCTTCAGCACCTGAAGTCTTAACCTTTGTAAGCTGAGTCTTAAAGTCAATATCTCCCTTTGAGAAAGACTCGTCATCAACTAACTGACCGCCTAATTCAGTAAATTTAGCAGCAAAAGAATCGTGAATACCCTTGCTATAATCATTAGATACATCATAAATCATAGCAATTTTATTGATACCCTTGTCTTTAATGTACTTAGCCATTACTTCACCCTGAAGTGGGTCAGTAAAGCAAATTCTAAATGCATTAGAACCAGCTGTACATTCTTTTGCTGAGCCACTTGGAGTAATCTGAAGAATGCCATCATTTGCACTTTCAGCAGCAACAGCAATACATGGACTACTTGTTACAGAACCAACAATAGCCTGAACACCCTGGTCCATAAGAGTATTGTAAGCATTAACTGACTTTTCAGCATCATTTACATCGTCTTCAAAAAGAAGTTCTAACTTTTTACCGTTTGCACCACCAGCTGCATTTATTTCATTAACAGCAACCTGACAACCGTTCTTTACAGAGTTACCATAATTAGCAGCATCACCTGTTAAAGGTCCAATACCACCAATCTTAAAAGTATCACTGTCAGCAGACTGGCTATTATTACCACATGCTGTAAAAGACATTGTCATGATACCTGCAACAGCTAAAGCAAATAATTTTTTAAATTTCATTATTATATCACTCCCGATATATTATTCAGCATCGTTTTCAGTTTCTTCTGACTTGCTTGGCTTTTCAAGAGTTTCCTTAATGCTTAAGCTAATCTTCTTGTTATCAAGGTCAAGTTCTGTTACCTTAGCCTGAATTTCCTGACCAACAGTTAATTCATCTTCTGGCTTTTCAACATGCTTGTATGCAATCTGAGAAATGTGAACAAGACCGTCAACACCTTCTTCAAGTTCAACGAAAGCACCAAAAGGAACCATTCTTACTACCTTACCAGTTACAACATTACCTACAGCATACTTTTCTGCAGCTGTGTTCCAAGGGTCTGCATTAAGGTCCTTAAGAGATAAAGAAATCTTACCCTTTTCTGGATTAACATCAAGTACAGTAACTGTAACCTTGTCGCCAACCTTTAATACGTCTGTAACCTTCTTAACTCTACCCCAGCTCATTTCTGAAATATGGATAAGACCGTCAACACCGCCTAAATCAACGAAAGCACCGAATTCTACAATACGACTTACTGTACCTTCGATTCTATCGCCAACATTGATTGCTTCAAATACCTTAGCTCTCTTTTCATCGATTTCTTTCTGAGCTAAAGCCTTTCTACCAGCAACGATTCTAGTTCTTGCTCTTGACTTATCAAATTCAAGAATTTCAAAATCATAGCTATTACCTACGAAAGAAGATAAATCTTCAACGTATCTGTTAGAAATCTGAGATGAAGGAACGAATACCCTAACACCATCAACATTTGCAATAAGACCACCCTTTACAACATCTGTAATCTTACCGTTTACTGTCTTGTGTTCGTTATAAGCTTCTTCAATAGCGATGAAGTTCTTGTCAGCATCTACCTTCTTCTTAGAAAGAAGTACATTACCGTCACCATCGTTTACTCTTACAACGTATACTTCGATTTCGTCACCTACTTTAACAACATCTGCAGGATTTACACTATCATCATCTGAAAATTCAGATCTAGGAATAATACCATCTGACTTATATTTTAAATCAACAGCAACCTCTCCATTATCTTCGTTAATGCTGAGGACTTTACCCTTTACAACTTCTCCAGAACGTAACTGAACTAAGCTTTCATTAAGCATCTCCTCAAAAGATTTGTTTTCCATTTCACTCATAGCACTTACAGCCTCCTTTATTATTTCCGGTGGTGTAGACGCACCGGCAGTTACACCTATTGTAACATCATTTTTTAAGTTTTTCAACCTTAAATCTGAAATTGTTTCACAAAAATATACATTTTCGCATATTTTTTTACTAATTTCATAAAGTTTTCTTGTATTTGAGCTATTCTTATCACCTAACACAATCATTATGTCAACTTTACTGGCAATTTCAACAGCTTCCTTCTGCCTATCACTTGTGGCAGAGCAAATAGTATTATTCACTTTGATATTATCACTTTTTTGTGATAATGTCAAAATAATTTTATTATATACATCTATTTGGAATGTAGTTTGTACAACCAAAGCATATTCAACATTCTTATCTAGTTCTAATTTTTCGGCAGTTTCAACTGAATCCACAATTATAGCTGTATTATTACATTCACCATTAATTCCTACAACTTCTGGATGTTCTCCACTACCAACTATTATAATAGACTTATTTTCTTCAATATAACTTTTTCTGACAATGTTGTGTATTTTTTTTACAAAAGGACAGGTACAATCTGTATATTTGATACTTTCTTTGTCCAAAGTATCATAGACAGAAGGTGGTACACCATGGGAACGTATAATAATTTCTCCATTTTTACCATCTTCTAAGTTATCAATTATTTTTATACCTTTTTTCTCTAAATCTTTTGTTACTTCCTTGTTATGGATTATTGGTCCATAAGTGTATATATTCTTTTGACCAGCTTTGCTATATGCGAAGTCAACAGCCCTTTTTACCCCAAAGCAGAAACCAGCTGTTTTTGCAACTATTACATTCACTTATTCCACCTCGCCTATAAATAGCTTTGTTATTTTATTTTCCACTTCCTCTATTGTCATATATGAAGTATCAATTATTGTTGCATCCTCTGCAATGGTAAGTGGATTTATTTTTCTATTCTTATCAAAATTATCTCTCTCAATAATTTCTTCTCTTATTACATTTTTATCAAAAGAAACACCTTTTTCCTCTAATTCATGGCATCTTCTTTCTGTTCTTACGTCAACACTAGCATCTAAATAAATTTTAGCCTTTGCATTCGGTATAACATTTGTACCAATATCTCTACCATCCATAACAACATTACCATTTTCGGCTATGTTTCGTTGCATTTCTACTAGTTTTTCTCGCACAACACCTATAGCAGCAACTTTTGAAGCATATTCTGCAATTCTTTGTACCCTAATCGCAGATGATACATCTTCACCATTGAGATAAATATGTTGTACACCTTCATCATATTTTAACTCTATATTGACTTTTTGTAAAGCTTTTTTTACTTCATCCATATTTTCTAAATCTATAGAATTTTCTGCACAATATAGTCCAACTGTTCTATACATAGCACCAGTATCAACATAAACAAAACCAAGTTTTTTTGCAACTAGTCTTGCAACAGTACTTTTGCC
>UQYD01000075.1 GCA_900545305.1 uncultured Eubacterium sp. | reverse complement strand
AAGTCAAGGTAGCTGTGAAATTCCTTGATAATCAGACAAAGGCAACGCAGGTATCGCAGTATGAGCTTGTATTGCATAAGGATAGCAACTGGAAGATTGTAGGATAAATCAAAAAAAGTAGTTTGCAAATCATATTTCTATGACATGCAAACTACCTTTTCATCGAATTATGTTCACAAATAGTTCTGAATACGCTAAAATAGTGATTCATGCAAAAACCGCAATATATATTAAAACTTGAAGAAAACAAGATATTATAATCTAAGCTGAAAGGAGGGTGCTGTAATGGTCAATAAGGTTGAAAACATTATAACGGTGATCAATTACATAGAAAACAATCTCACAGAAAAGTTGAACTTATCCTCTATTGCAATGGGTGTTGGTTATTCAAAATATCATTTGCATAGAATGTTTGTCGAAACTGTTGGATTGTCTATACATGACTATGTACAACGCAGACAATTAACAGAGTCTGCAAAACTTTTAGTGTTTTCTGATAAATCCATTCTTGAAATCTCGCTTATTGCTGGTTATGAAAGTCAGCAGGCATTTACAAATATTTTTAAGCAGATGTATAAGAAGACGCCTAACGAATATCGAATGAACGAAGAATTTTATCCGTTACAGCTTAGATTTGATTTGATACAGACAGTTAAACAAAAATTATCACAACAAGAAATGGAAGAAAATATCAGATTTGCTACAACAACAGATATACCTGCCTGTCTAGAACTAGCTTATTTAGTAATAGACGGTTTTCCAAATTTGAACGAGAATGAGTTCTTAACAGAATTAAAAAAAGGTATTTTAGAGCAAAGAGTTTTGATTTTAACTGATAATGCTATTGCCATTGCTTTGATGTCTATTAACTATCATACGGGAAGCATTGATTTCTTTGGAGTACACCCGTTATATCGTAAATGTGGTATTGCAAAACTATTTTTGGATAAGGTTATGAATGAACTTTTAGTTGATAAAGACATTTCTGTAACAACATTCCGTGAGGGCGACAAAGCTGATACGGGGTATCGTAAGGCTTACAAAGAATTAGGCTTTGCTGAAGCAGAGTTATTAGTTGAATTTGGTTATCCTACACAAAAATTAGTATTATTCTCAAAAAATGGGGGTAGTACAAATGAATAGTAATCCTCTTGCAAAAAATTTTAATACTGGGTCTTTATTAAAATTTGCTTTCCCGACCATATCCATGATGTTATTTATGGGTCTTTACACAATTGTAGATACCATATTTGTATCACGATTTGTCAATACAAATGCTTTATCAGCAATCAATATTGTTTGTCCCGTTATCAATTTAATAGTAGGATTGGGAACAATGATAGCTACGGGTGGTAGTGCCATAGTTGCAAGAAAAATGGGAGCAGGAGAACCCAAACGAGCAAAGCAAGATTTTACACTACTTATTTTATTTGGTTTTATTTTGGGAGTAATAATTTTCGTTCTAGGAATTATCTTTATTGATGAAATTATATATGCTCTTGGAGCTGATAAGGTTTTATTTCCATATTGTAAAGACTATTTAACTATTATTTTACTTTTTACACCTGCAAGTATGTTGCAGGTACTATTTCAAAATTTATTTGTAACAGCAGGAAAACCAACTTTAGGACTGGTTCTTTCTGTATGTGCTGGTGCAATGAATATCGTATTTGATTATCTTTTTATGGTTATATTTGACATGGGGATTGCTGGTGCAGGATTTGGAACTGGAATTGGTTATTTGATACCAGCCATTACGGGAATAATTGTCTTTAGTAAAAAATCGGGAACATTGTCTTTTGTAAAACCTATTATAGATATTAAAGTACTTGGAGAAAGTTGTATAAATGGTTCATCAGAAATGGTTAGTCAGCTTTCAACGGCAATTACTACATTCTTTTTCAATCGTACAATGATGAATTTATTAGGTGTAAATGGTGTGGCTTCTATTACCATAATTATATATACACAATTTTTGCTTACAACATTATTTATTGGTTTTTCAATGGGTGTTGCCCCAGTTATTAGCTATAATTTTGGAGCAAACAATTATTACGGATTAAAGAAAATATATAAAATCTGTATTTCTTTCATTTTTGTAGGTTCATTATTTATTTTTGCGTTATCCTTTATAAATGGAAATAGTTTGGTACGTTTATTTACTGGGACAAATGAAGCGGTATATAAAATTGCAATAAACGGATTTATGATATTTGTATTTAGTTTTCTTTTTTCGGGCTTCAATATATTTTCATCTGCAATTTTTACTGCATTATCTAACGGTAAGCTATCTGCTTTGATTTCTTTTTTAAGGACATTCGGCTTTATAATGATAGGCTTGTTGGTAATGCCTCAGTTCATTGAGATAACAGGTGTATGGTTGGCTGTTCCCGTTGCTGAAATATTAACACTATGTATTTCATTATATTTGAATTTTCGTCTTTGGCGTTCGTGGAACAATCAGAATAACAGTTATGAAAAAATACAGAACTGGAAGATTGTAGGGTAAATGATAATAGGCTTACATTTTACTTTTTGTAAAAGTGTAAGCCTTTTTCAAAAAAATCAAAAAAACTCTTGCTTATGACGTAACGTCGTGAATTATAATATAAGCAGGAGGAATGGAACATGAATAAAAAGAAAGCTATACCAGAAAATTTTATGACTGTTGGAGAACTTGCAAAGAAAATGGGGACAACAGTACGAACACTTCAATATTATGACAAAGAGGGCTTGCTTTCCCCTACTACTGAAAGTGAGGGGGGACGCAGATTATATACGCATAAGGATATGATAAAACTTCATCAAATCTTATCATTAAAGTCTTTGGGCTTTTCGCTTGATGATATAAAAAACAAACTGATTTCTCTTGATACACCAGAAGAAGTAGCAACCGTTCTTAATGAGCAGTCGCTGGCTATTCAACAGAAAATAGAACAATTAACAGAAGCAGTAACAGCGATTGAAACATTAAAAAATGAAGTCTTGCAAATGCAAGTTGTAGATTTCAAAAAATATGCTGACATTATCGTTAATCTACAAATGAACAATGAGTATTACTGGTTAATAAAACATTTTGATGATACAACATTAGAACATATCCGTAACCGATTTGATAAAGAAAGCGGAATGGACTTTATGCACCGTTTCAATCAACTAAACGATAAAGTTATAAGGTTAAAAGAGAAGAATATAGCACCAGAGGATAAGCAGGCACAAGCATTAGCACAAGAATTTTGGAATATGGTTATGGAATTTACAAATGGGGATATGAGTATGCTTCCTACATTGATGAAATTTGATAATCTCATAGGCGATAATAACGAGTGGTTAGAAAAGCAAAAACAAGTAAATGAATATCTGCAACCTGCATTAGAGTTATATTTTCAAAATGCTGGTATAAATGCTTTCGAGGGGGTGTAGGAATGTCTTATGCAATAGAAATTACCGATTTGAAGAAAAAGTATGGAAACCATGAAGTATTGAAAGGTATTAACTTTTGTGTTGAGCATGGAGAAGTATTCGGTATTTTGGGTATCAATGGAGCAGGTAAAACAACTATTCTTGAATGTATCGAAGGCTTTCGTAAATATCATTCTGGTAATATAAAAATATCGGGAAATATTGGTATTCAATTACAATCAGCTTCGTTACCTGCTTATATGAAAGTAAGTGAAGTAATTCAGTTGTTCTCGAAATGGAAACGTGCAGAGATTGATAATTCCTTACTAATGGCGTTGGGAGTAACAGATTTGCAAAAGAAGTTATACACAGAATTGTCGGCAGGACAAAAAAGAAGATTACATTTAGCTCTTGCTCTTATTGGAAAGCCAGACATCTTATTTCTCGACGAACCGACAACGGAACTTGATGTAGAGGGACGTATATCTCTGCATAATGAAATTCGGAAGTTAAATCAAAATGGTACAACAATAATTTTGTCTAGTCATGATATGGCAGAGGTTGAAGCTCTTTGTACCCGTATCGCTATTCTAAATAATGGGGTAATTAGTTTCATAGGTACAACTGACGAATTAGCGTCAAAAGTAGGCAAGAAATACAACATAAAAATAGTAAGTGAATTGGGCGAAAACGAATACTCTGCTGTCAATGTTGCAGATACCTTGTTAAGTATTTTAGAAGAATACAAGCAGAAAAATATTGATATTTTCGATATAAAGGTAAATCGAGGTACATTAGAACAGCACTTTATCAATCTTTCAAGGGGGTGTAAACAATGAAAGCTATGTTGTATGGAATAAAGGTACAATTAAAAATAGATATTCGCAGTAAAACACTATTAGTAACCTGCTATGTCGTCCCACTACTATTTTTTGCGATTATGGGCGGTATTTTTACTTCTTTAATGCCAGAAGCGAAGAATACATTGATACAATCTATGACAGTTATGGGGGTTTCAATGGGAGCTTTCATAGGTGTACCACCATCAATGGTTGAAGTATATGGTACGGACATAAAGAAAATGTATATAGCAAATGGGATACCTTTATGTTTTGGTGTAATTACCTTAGTTGTATCTGCATTTATCCATTTAATGATAATGAGCATGATTATTTTTACACTTGCACCGATTGTATTTCACTCTACTATCCCGTCAAATATTCCGTTATATTTTATAACACTTGCCTTATTTGTTATTGTATCGCTTGCTATTTCATGTGTGCTGGGGTTAGCTGTTAAAAATCAAGCAAAACTGACAATGTATAGTCAAGTTGTCTTTTTACCCTCTATTATGTTGTCTGGTATCATGTTTTCGGCAGAATTACTTCCAAACTTTCTTGAAAGTATGGGAAAACTGTTTCCTGCAACATGGGGATATACTTTGTTGATACAAAAGAATATTGACGTAAGTACATTTATTCCTATAGTAATTATTCTGATTATTTCTGTTTTTATAAGTGTGCAATTATTGAAAAAGATACGTTCTGAATGATACGAAGAAAGAGATTGAATTATGATAGGTCTAAAAAAACGAGATATAAAAAAAGCATTGAAAGCTGGTGCAAAGGCTAGTGGTATGTCATTGGCTGATGTTCGGGAAAATATCGAAGCAACGATTGATGAAGCTATGAATAGCACTGACCCAGAGGTGCAGGCAAATTTCAAAAAGTATTTTGGAAATAAACGCCCTACACCAGAAGAATATATCTATAAGATTACGAAAAAGACAGTAAAATAAGTGCTTTAAAGGGGGCTTGTATTATGGAACG
>UQYD01000074.1 GCA_900545305.1 uncultured Eubacterium sp. | reverse complement strand
AGCTATCCATAGGTTCAGGATTATCACCATACATTATGTTCAAAACCCTTTTTAGCCCAGCGGATAATGGTGCGACATCTTGAGGGAATGGAATTTTTACAACATTATCTCCTACTCTCATTAATAGGTAATTATCCCTTATGTCTTGAGGCACATCTCGATACCATTCTTCATCATGAAATGACAGCCATTCGACAATAGTAGGCAAAACTACTGCAGTAGTAAGTCTTGTTGCCAACCTGAATGGATGAGCTTTTATTTCTCTTGCCAGCCTATCTGTTCCCTGAATCGCAGCATTGAAAAATGGGATAAGCTTATTAACCGAACGTCCTGCAGTGCCCCCTCTGCCAAAATCAACGGTTACTTCTTTTGCTGAGTGTCCAGCCTCACCAATGCTTTTACCTTTTCTGCGTGCAGCAGCAAACTCTCCTAACCTTCCCCCTTCCTCTATAGTTTGATTAAATTTTTGAAACTGATCTATAATCCATGCACCTTGTTTTACGCCAGGGGACTCTTTAATTCTTTGCCATTTTAAGCTTGAACGCTCAACTGACATGCGTGTTGTCATAGGCACTCCAGACACTTCAAACTCTCTATATACGGAGCTTTTCTTTCCTAAGAAGTTAGCTTTCCCAGATTGGTACAATCCATACATTATATTTACAACTGGTTCTACCACAGGAATTGTTGTATTGTCAGAAAATAAGACTGTTGTTATTAAGTCTCTAAAAAAGTTAGTTACACCAAATGCTGGCGTACCTGTTGCACCTGTCCTCAATATATCAGCTGGTGCCATTAGTGGTTTTACCCACTGCTCAAATACAGGAGCACTTAAATTTGTCATTGCCTCATATAATTCTGGTGTTGTTTTATAAGATTTCTTTTCTCCATTCTCCCAAACGGTAAATACATAATCTTCTGGCTTTCCAACACCCTCTAAGTCCGCTCGTTCTTCCAGATAACGGCCAATTCCTTCTATATCTTTTTTGCTTATGACAGCACGAGCAACTTTATTGCGCTCAGCTGCTTCTATGGCAGTTTCTGTTTGTCGAATTAAGCTGTCGATTGGGTCAATAACATTTCTGTTGCTTCCATGCTCGTTTATTCCTTTGACTGGATCAGATACATTTGCAAGCCCCTTTTTAGGTTTAAATCCAGGAATATCAGCTCCCTCAACCACTGTCTTATCCCTGTACATAGGAACATAATTTTTGTATTTCTCATTTAAAATTTTATGGTATTCTTCGCTAATAATGCCACCATCTTCTAAAATAGAAAGAACATTATCAAAATGCTGATAAACCTTTTCAGAAGCACTTGCAAATTCTCTAGGTGCGCTATCAACAACTGCCTGGGCAACTTCACTCTCCATTGGTCCTTTATAATTTTTATGAATTTTTTGTAATTCAATTTGCCTTTTAGCAACCAAATAAGCAGAAAATGCTTGTCTATTATCTTTATAACCATTACTCGCTAAATACTCTTTTGAAAATTTAACACTCTCGGCTTCTTTAAGTATTTGCTGCAGAGTGACTGCATGTTTTAGCTTATTGTTATAAACTTTATTCAAACTGTCTATAACATCCAATGGAGTTCCTTTATCCTCAAGCAACATTGCCGCACGTGCTTTAGCGCTGCTTGTTACACTTCTGGCAAGTAAATACGGATTGTCATTATAGTCCATCTCTTTACCTGTTAAATCAATAATCTTCTGAACAAACCTGTCTATCGGGGTTTTGTCATCGACCATTAAATCATATGCCTTCTGAAAGTTCTCTTTACGTTTTTGAACAAAACTCTTTGTGCTAGGATCATCAGTGTAAGAAACTGCTGCTCTGGCCCTAGCCTGATCACTTTGCAAAGAATACCTATGTAATACATCTGCAAGCGCATCAAATTTTGCTGCTAAATCTTTGTGTGCAGGATCTGCTAAAGTGTGTATAAAGTTTTTGTAGTACTTTGGGAAATTTCTTTCTGCCATTACTGGATCAGAAAGCACTTGCCTAGTAAATTCCGCAATACCTTCTGCACGTTTTTCGGCATTGTTATATGATTTAAATGTATTGTTATCTCCCCAAACCTTTTCAGCTCCATATATAAGCTCCCCATCGCTCCCTTTAATTTTGAGCTTCTTATCAATAAAATGCCCCACTTCATGTGCATATGTAGAATAATCGGCAAAAACTCTACTTCTTACAACTTCTGGCGCAACCTTAAATAACCCTTCGTATTTTTTATCTACCCCACCGACTCGAACAGGCACAATGGCATCAAAAGCAGCTTCTACTTCTTTGCGAGTCACAGGCTTAACATCCTGCCCTGCTACCGTCTTTCCCGAATCGCCAAAGCTTGTTTGTTCACCACTTTTGCTTTTTAAAGAATATTGTTCTGTCTTTCTCTTCTTCAGATTGACAAACTCTTTTTCTGTTGGTATATTTATAGAAAGAGAACTGTTGATGGCTCTTTCCAACATTGGGTATTCATTCCTTGCGGATGAATCTTCGTCCCTTGCGGAAAGTAGCCATTCAGCAGTTCTTTCTTTATTTATATACCTAAGGCTTCCATTCTCGACATTTTTTTCGTACCAGTCTAAATATTGGCGCCCAGAACGTTTTTCAGTTTTACCATAGGCGCTTAGCAACTCGTTAATTTCATATCCTTTTTTATTGTTAATTTTCTTTAACTCAAATGGAGCAATTACTGTTACACCATTCTCGTCTTTTAAATTAAGGACAGTTACAATACGCCTTTCGCCATTTTTACCTTTATAAGGGGCCTCAAAAATCATGAGAGGATCGGACAAAGCTCTAGGGATTTGTTTTACAATTTCTGGACTCATACCTTCTCCTTTTATCCCCTTTTCAAAATTATGCTTTCCTACAGTCATCTTTTTAAGATTCTTAGATGTTATTTCAATTGGCAACATCTCTGCTCCAACTAGTTCTAAAGCTAAAGGAGTTGTCAGTACCTTTATAAGCTCAGTATCTCCACGTTCCCCAGAAACAAGAGTATCTACTCTCTTTGCAAAACTTTGCTCATCAATGGTCAATTTCACCTCTGGCAAACTTTGATTCTCGCTTAACATACCTTGAACCTTTCGTGTATCTTGCAAGCCTTCTGTTAATATATCATTAGACTTACCAGCTTGTTTCCGATCTTTTGGATTATCATAAATGTTGTGTAGGATTTTTGAAGCAGCATTAGCAGCACTTTTTTCTGCATTTCCTAATAGTGAAGATGTTGCCAATCTATAGTTAGGTACCGTTTTGTTCACAGCCCTACCACCAATACGAACGCCAATTACATCCGGCACAAGACTAGCTATTGCGTCTACAGCAAATGCCCCAGGGCGTTCCTTTGCATATTGACCAACGCCTTCTTGTTGTGAAAAATGATAAGCACCAGCGCCTGGTACAAATTCAGTAACAGTATCAACCACTCCTTTTGCTCCATTATTTTTAACATTCTCTTGTAAACTATTTAATACAAATGGAGAAAAAATCGGACCAGCCAGACTGCTAGGAGCAAGCAAAGCCGTAGTCATTGCTGCAGGAGCAATAGTTTCTTCAGTAAAATTCCCTGTAGCTGACTTATATAATTCTCTTGATTTTTTTTGCTCATCAGATTGCACCGGCGCGGGAGAATTAGTGTAACCTTCCTGCATAGGTGTCCCTGTCAAAGCTAATGGATTAGATACAGAAAGCCTATTTGCTTGTCTAGCTACTTCTTGCGCCCCTTGTACAGCCCCAGTTGCATAATTTCCTAAGGCTTCACCAATACGACTACTCGCTTCTGAAAAGAAACTTTTTCTTTGTTCTGTTATAGTATCCTCAGTCTGTTCTTCTAATGTCGGTTCTATTTCTTCTTGACTATTCAAATAGTTTTGGGTTGCTCGTTCGGCTGCCTTTTGAAAAAAACCTTTGTTTTGTAGAACTGGTCTATTAGAAAATTGGGCTAACATCTTCTCTCTTGCTTTTGACACTACTCAACACCACCTTCGACTTTTCCAAGCTTATCCCACATTATAGTATCAATAATAAATTTTTCATCAAACCCAAACTCAGTAGAAATTTCCTTTACATATTCACTTATTTCGGTTCTTGTTGCACCTCTTTCTGCCATATATTCAATATCTGACAGCATTTGTTGGTAATCTTGATTGTTACTATAGTCTAGATTGTATGGATTGGGCTTATAGCTTGGATCAGCCCACGCATAATAAGAATTTAAATTCATTGCGGCTTTATTATATTTTCTTTGTTGTTCTGGAGTGATTACTTCAAAACTATCCATTGATCTGTTTTTATATTCTTCCATTAATTGTATATCATTGTTATATCTGCCAGTATTTACATATTTCCACATATCAGCATCCGCCGTTGTCATATAATTAGACGGATTCCAAGCTTCCCTCTGGGCTTTTATTAATTTCATTTTTTCATCATTGCTTAGGTTTGACTTATTGATTATTTCAACAGCTTCTGTTTCTGATTTTGCAGTATTAATTGTTAATGCCAAGTTAGACTTATAAGCTTCTATTTCTGCTTTTCTTTTTCTTTCTTCATCTGCTCTGAGCGAGTTTGCCTTTGAGCTTATTTTGTCAAACCTTATAGCGCTTAACCCACTTTTACTAGGGGATGTAACATCTTTGTAGTTAGTAAAGTCAAGATGAAAATGATCGCCTGTAGAATTAGCAGAAGGATAATCATACTCATTAATTACTTTAACTCCTGGATATGCCTGTTCAATAAGGTTAACTATGGCGTTTCTTTCTGCCGTTGTCTTTCCTGATAATACGTCAGCAGCAAAATCTACACCATTCCCACTATAATGTGCACTTCCTTCTACATGAACATCGCTGTCATTTACACTTGTTATGTAAATGTCACCAATGCCCATCTGGTTGAGAAACCCTGTAATTGATTTCATACCCGATTCAGTTTTGGCCGCTGCGCCTTTCCATGACACACCCGGATTGAAGGTAAAGTTTCCTTCCGCTCCGCTCCGACCATTATGACTAAACCAATCGGCTAGAAATGCTTTTTGTCCTTCTGGGTCAGTAATTCCACTTCGGTGCAATGCCTCAGCAGCTGAATTATTTTCAGCGTATTCCTGATTAGTGTAAATCGCAGCATCAAGCTTAGCCCTACTTTCTGATGTCATGTCTTTTTTTAAGTAATCAAACACTGCCTGAGCAGATTCATAGTCATTTCTTTCTATGGCTGCTGTAACCAGCGTATTTGCAAATTTATCCGCTCGAGCTTTGTCTATAAGAGCCATTTGTTCTGGGGCGAGATTGGCAAAAAGGTGCTTACCTTGTATTTTTGAAAATTCGTAAGCTTCTTCAGGGCTCATCGAACCAGCAATAACATTGTTTATGTTCTCGTCTAGCGCAAGTCCATATGTAACCTTC
>UQYD01000073.1 GCA_900545305.1 uncultured Eubacterium sp. | reverse complement strand
ATTATTGTTTTTATTTCCATTACTTTTACAAATAGGTCTAACATTTTTTGTTTTTTATTATCTAGCTCTGGCTTTATTGCCATAAGCATTTTTCTACTCTTTTCTTCCGGATTTTTAGACTGTATTGTAATTGCTGAAAACGAGTTAATTACTTTTTGCAATTCCATTATTTTTACCATAATTTCTAAGTTTTTTTGGTACTTTGGGTCTATATATGGTATTGCCTTTTCTATTGTCTTTACACCATCATTTACTTGATTTATATTTTCTGTTACTTCTTCAACTACTGTATCATTTTCATCATTTGAGTGACTTTGCTCATCTTCTTTAGGCTTGTTTTCGTTATTTAACATTTGTACCATTTTAATCATATTCATCATTCGAGAAATCTGTTCAGGATTGAAACCGTTATCCTCCAATACAACACCTCCTCTTGGAAATATATGTACCGGTTTTAAAAAATATGGCAAACAAATTAACTTTGTTTATTTGTGGCTTATATTGCAAGCCATTGGATTTATCTTTCCGATTCATTTTTCAGAACAGATTTATTATAAAAAAACGCCATACAAAATGTACAGCGTTTAAATACATATTAAAATTTATCCATCCAGCTACCGTACCATTGGTGTGAACCATTGCACACTTTTAACTGAACTTCCTTATTAAATAAATTAAAACATTTATTTGCAATCCCTACTTGCTCATAAACTCCTTCTAAACCTCTTTCGCCATTAAGCCCATCTTTATCTCCTGTTTCAATGTAAATTTCCTTATTGGCATCTAAAGCAAGAATATCGCCCATATCTACATACTTCCACATATCAGGTACAAAATTACAACCACATCTATTATTGTAAATCAATGTGTCTTTGAAACTATGTAAGAAACCACTAACGATTGTTTTATTAATATTATCATCCATTACAGACAACCACAATGCAGCCTCGCCACCACCAGAGAAACCTATGCAATCAATTTCATCATAGCCGAGAGTTGCTACATAGTCTGTAAGTCTCATATTTTCAAACAAAATTATACCTTGTAAGCTATACCCAAGACTAATAAGGGCATTATTAATATCATTACATTCTGCTGTATTATTCTTGTATATACCTAACATTCTTTCCCCTGCTCCAAGTAAATCCGGAACATAAACGGTATATCCTTTATTTAAAAGTTCCATGGCATATGTATAATGATATTTTTCTACACTTGCTTTTAAATCTTCTTTTTCGTTTCCTACAAGACCTTCTTTACCATCACTTCCATGTCCATGAATAGCAATAGCAGCTTTACCATTAGCGTTTTGTTTAGGCACTAAAACATAATAAGGCATAACTAAATCATTTGTAGTCTTTATTTCATATTTATATCTTGTATATCCATCCATCACTTTAGTTTCAAGTAATGTTGGTTCCATTTTAGAAGCCTCTAGCTTGTCTATACCCATTACTTCTTTTAATTTTGCTTTTGTCTTTTTAGACCACTGATTATACTGTTCTACTGTAGTACCATCAAATCTCAATTCTGGAGTTTCCGGAATATTACTTTTTAAAAAATCAAATATATTATACTGATTATTTATTGTTCTTGCTTGTTCTGTTGTTGCTTCTGTAGACGGTTCTGCAACTTTTATAGTTGTTGCATTTACAGCCACTGTCGAAGATGACATAGCTAACGCAATCATTAGAGCCATAAATCCATTTATCCTTTTTTTCATAGCAAAAACCTCCTTTTTATTTTAGTAATATTGTACTACATTTCATTAAATAATGCAATTATTTTATACAAAAAAAACGATGCACATTTCTGTGCATCGATAAAAATTAGCAAATATTTATATTTTCAACATGTCTTTCTTGTTCTTCTTGTAAAGACTTTCTATTTTCGTTATATATAAGCTGTGGTTTAGCTTCGCCATTTACCACATCAGCATCAATAATACATTTTTCAATCTTATCATTTGATGGAATGTCATACATAACATCAGTCATAAAACTTTCAACAATAGCTCTTAAACCTCTAGCACCTGTTTCCTGCTTAATTGCCTTCTGTGCAATAGCTCTAAGTGCATCGTCAGTAAATTCAAGAACTACATCATCCAAAGATAAAAGATACTGATACTGCTTAATTATAGCATTTTTAGGTTCAGTAAGAATATGCACAAGTGCATCCTCGTCTAAGTTATCCAATGTAACTACAACTGGCATTCTACCAATAAGCTCCGGTATTAAACCGAACTTGTGTAAATCCTGAGGAATAACATGTTTTAAAAGCTCACCACTGTTAAGCTCAGCTTTTGTTTTAACCTCTGCACCAAAACCAATAACTTTATTTGCAAGTCTTTTTTCAATAACTTTTTCAATTCCAGCAAAAGCACCACCACAAATAAAGAGAATATTTGTAGTATCAATCTGTATAAATTCCTGATGTGGATGCTTTCTACCACCCTGAGGTGGAACATTAGCAATTGTACCTTCCAGAATTTTCAAAAGTGCCTGCTGTACGCCTTCACCACTTACATCTCTTGTAATAGATGGATTATCAGACTTTCTAGCAATCTTATCTATTTCATCAATATAGATAATACCTCTTTGAGCTCTCTCTATATCAAAATCTGCAGCCTGAATAAGTTTTAAAAGTATGTTTTCAACATCTTCACCTACATAACCAGCCTCTGTAAGGCTAGTTGCATCGGCAATAGTGAAAGGTACATCAATAATTCTAGCAAGTGTCTGAGCAACATGTGTCTTACCAACACCAGTTGGTCCAAGCATAAGTATATTACTTTTTTGTACCTCAACTTCCTTACCCATGACATCAGAAGCAATTCTCTTATAATGATTATATACTGCAACAGATAAAGCTTTCTTTGCTTGTTCCTGTCCAATAACATATTCATCAAGCATTTCTTTCATTTCTCTTGGTGTAGGAAGCCCATTACTTATTAAACTTTGATTATTTTCAGCATATCCTCTTTCAAGGACTTCACAGCATCTTTCAACACATTCATTGCATATAAAAACATCTGGACCAGCAACAATATTTCTTACTTGGTCCTGTGTTTTACCACAAAAAGAACACTTTACAACTCTATCTTCATTTTTTGTTGCCATTATATCTCTCCTTTATTGAGGTTTTTTAACAACTTCATCTACAAGGCCATACTCCTTAGCCTCCTGAGCAGACATATAATTATCTCTCTCAGTATCAAGACAAACTTGAGCAAAATCCTTACCTGTATTTTCAGATAACATACGATTCATTTTTTCTTTAATCTTTAAAATTTGCTCAGCCTGAATTTGAATATCAGTTGCTTGACCTCTTGCTCCACCTAAAGGCTGATGAATCATAATTTCAGCATTAGGTAAAGCATATCTCTTACCCTTAGCACCACCTGCAAGAAGGAACGCACCCATACTTGCTGCCATACCAATACAAATAGTAGATACATCAGGAGCAATATATTGCATAGTATCATAAATAGCCATACCGGCAGTTACAGAACCACCGGGACTATTTATATAAAGGTTAATATCCTTTTCAGGGTCCTCCGCAGCAAGAAACAGGAGCTGTGCAACAACCAAATTAGCTGTCACATCATTTATCTCCTCGCCTAAGAAAATAATTCTATCTTTTAATAATCTTGAATATATATCATATGCACGTTCTCCTGCACCGGAGCTGTCCACAACAACTGGGACAAGACTCATAAACAACCCCTCCTCAATTATATCGCAATATTAAAATTAAGCTTCTACAGCATTATCCTTGATAAACTGAACAGCCTTCTGTACCTTAATATCCTTAGTGATATTTTCAGTATCTTCTGGTCTAAGAGCAGACTTTAATACATCCTTTTCCATACCATAAGCCTTAGCAATCTTTTCGATTTCTGCATCAAGGTCAGCTTCTTCTACAGCAAAGTTTTCAGCATTAGCTACAGCTTCGAGAGCAAGTCTAGCCTTAACCTGCTTTTCAGACATTGGTCTGTAAGCTTCTCTCATTGATTCAACTGTCTGACCCATGTACTGAAGGTAAACATCAAGAGATAAGCCCTGACTCTGAATATTTCTTGAGAAGTCTTCAATCTTCATATCAATATCATTGTCAATCATAACCTGTGGTACATCCATTTCGCAACCTTCTACGAGAGCTGTAACAAGGTCTTCTTCCATCTTATTCTTAGCCTGCTGCTTCTTAGCTACAATAAGCTTACCCGCAATTTCATTCTTATATTCATTTAAGTTTTCGAATTCAGTTGTATCCTGAACAAATTCATCATTAAGCTCTGGAAGTTCCTTAACCTTAATGTCCTTAATTTCAACTTCAAACTTAGCTGGCTTACCTGCTAAAGAAGCCTGACCATAGTTTTCTGGGAATGTTACGTTTACTTCTACGTCATCGCCAACATTCTTGCCTACTAACTGGTCTTCAAATGTATCAATGAAAGAGTGAGAACCGATTTCAAGGTCAAAATCCTTACCTTCGCCACCTTCGAAAGCTTCGCCATCCATAAAGCCCTTGAAGTCAATAGTAGCAATATCACCGTTCTGAACTGGTCTGTCAGTAACAGTTACGATTCTTGCATTCTTTTCCTGTTCCTTCTTTAATTCTGCATCGATTTCTTCGTCAGTTGGTTCTTCATCCATCTTAGTATACTTTAAGCCCTTGTAATCGCCAAGCTTAACTTCTGGCTTAGTATATACTTCAGCTGTGAAAGAAACACCATTTTCATCAATAGCTGTTACGTCAATTTCAGGTCTTGATACTACATCAAGGTTGTTTTCCTTAACAGCTGTTTCGTATGCTTCTGGCATAACAAAGTTAATTGCATCATCATAGAATACTGCCTTACCATACTGTGCTTCAATAAGTTTTCTAGGTGCTTTACCTTTTCTGAAACCCTGAACAGCGATGTTGCTCTTATTCTTATTGTAAGAATACTGCATACCTTCTTCAAATCTTGCTGCGTCCACAGAGAAAGTAAGCTTTACCTTATTTTTTTCAATTTTTTCCATTGTGCTCATTTAAACGTCCTCCTAAAAAATATATAAATGCACTATATACCATTATATCATAAGTTTTTTACTATTTCCACTATTTTTTGTATTTTTTATTAAATTATGTCTTTTTCAACATTATCTACAATGGCATCGGTATTTCCCTCAATAAATTTTATAACCTTTTCCACCATTTCATCTGCATGATTGTATTCATTGCTTACGCAAGCAAAGCCAATAACTATAAGCTGATGTGTATCCTGTTCATCTACTTCGGCAATAGCTATATTGAATTTATTTCTAGCCCTCTTTGTTAAGCTCTGTATAATCATACGTTTTTCTTTTAGTGTATGTACCCATTCTGCTCGTAATGTTATAATACAAGAACCTATAAACATAACCCTCTCCTCCTGTTCGTGTATTCTTTAACTACAATAGGATTATAATATATAGAACTATCTTAGTCAACTTATTTTTATATATACATAAAAATAGCCCGCCATTGGTCTAATCACTACCAACAACGAGCTATCTCATTGATTCTTCACACATTTTTTAAAATCTCTTTCTTTCGGTTTTACCGAAGCTTTTTTTAATATGTACTTTATTAAATTTTAATACTGTAACTGTAACATTATATATAATTATTAATCAGACTATCCATTATTCATTGACAAATCCTTTTTCACTTCTGTGATGTATCAGTCTACTTTATTGATACTTTTAATTTTCTTAATTCAACTATAACTTTTAATCT
>UQYD01000072.1 GCA_900545305.1 uncultured Eubacterium sp. | reverse complement strand
AAACTAAAAAATCTGCTAAAAAAATAGTAATCAAAGATGGTCAGTATGTTGCACAGAATTAATTGTTAGTTAATTTATGTAAAGCATTGCCACATATAAGTGACAATGCTTTACTTGTTTTTAAAAGAAAAATTAATCACAGGAGGTAAGCATATGGAATTTATTCAACAGTTTATAAACGGGTTGAATTTAGGTAGTATATATGCTCTTATGGCACTTGGTTATACAATGGTATATGGTATAGCAAAGATGCTTAATTTTGCCCATGGTGATATTATTATGGTGGGAGCGTATACTATTTCTGTTGGTGCTACAATGTTTGGACTTAGTCCTATTGCATCTGTTCTTTTAAGTATGGTTGTTTGTACTATTTTAGGTGTAGTAATCGAAAAGATTGCGTATAAGCCTTTAAGATTAGCATCACCTTTGACAGTTCTTATTACAGCAATAGGTGTAAGTTACTTTTTACAGAGTACAGCTCTTTTAATTTTTGGCTCTGAACAGAGAAGAGTAGCATCTGTTATTACTGTAAAAGGATTTAATTTAGGTCCTATTGAATTAACAGGAGAATCTGTTGTTACTTTGGGAGCAACAACTCTTATAATGATTGGCCTTGCTCTTTTTATAAACTTTACAAAGACAGGTAAGGCAATGCTAGCTGTTTCAGAAGATAGAGGGGCAGCAGAGCTTATGGGTATTAATGTAAATAAAACTATATCAATAACATTTGCTGTAGGTTCAATGCTTGCTGCAGTTGCAGGTGCATTGTTTGTATCTTCATATGGATTTGTTGGTCCATATACAGGTGCTTTACCAGGTATAAAAGCCTTCGTTGCTGCTGTATTAGGTGGTATCGGAAGTATACCAGGGGCTATGCTTGGTGGTATTTTACTTGGTATTATTGAGAGTTTTTCAAAAGCTTATATTTCTACACAGCTTTCAGATGCAATAGTTTTTGGTGTCTTGATAGTAGTGCTTTTAGTAAAGCCGTCAGGTTTACTTGGTAAACAGAAAACAACAAAGGTATAAGGGTGATTGACTATGAAAAATAAAAAGAATATAGTTTTAGCACTAATTGCTGTAATTATTTATGTTGTTATTTTTTCTTTAGCTCAGTTTGGAGTTTTATCAAGACATACACAGAGTTTATTAGTGCCAATTGGAGTAAATATAATTTTAGCTGTTTCGCTTAATCTTACAGTTGGTTTCCTTGGAGAACTTACATTGGGTCATGCAGGTTTTATGTCTGTAGGTGCATATGCAGGTTGTCTTTTCACAATTTATTGTAATTTACCAGTATGGATAGAGTTTCCTTTAGCTTTAATTATTGGTGGCTTAGTAGCAGCCATATTTGGTGTTATAATAGGTATACCTGCTTTAAGATTGAATGGTGACTATTTGGCAATAGTTACACTTGCTTTTGGTGAAATTATTCGTTCAGTGTTAAACAATGTTAAATTTACTGGTGGTGCTGGTGGTTTAAAAGGAATAGACAAAACAAGTAATTTTACTATTGCGTATATTTTAGTTATTCTTACATTAATAGTTATAACTAACGTTGTTCGTTCAAGACATGGTAGAGCTATTATGGCTATTAGAGATAATATTATTGCAGCTCAGTCTGTAGGTATTAATATTGTATATTATAAACTTGTTGCATTTGTTGGTGCTGCATTTTTCGCTGGTGTTGCAGGTGTTCTTTATGGACATAATCTTGGTATTTTAAAGCCATCTACTTTTGATTTTAATAAATCAATAGAAATACTTGTAATAGTTGTACTTGGTGGTATGGGTAATATTACAGGTAGTGTTATTGCAGCAATTATAATTACACTTCTTCCTGAAGTTTTAAGAGATTTAGCTGATTATAGAATGCTTATATATTCAATAGCACTTATTGTAATGATGTTATTTAGCTCTAATCCAACACTTGTTGAGTTTAGAAAAAAGATTTTTAAAACAAAGAAAGGGGGTAATAAATAATGGCTTTATTAGAAGTTAAAAATTTAGGTATTTCATTTGGTGGACTTAGGGCTGTTGATAATTTTAGTCTTAAAATTGAAAAAGGTCAGCTTTATGGACTTATTGGACCAAATGGTGCAGGTAAAACCACTATTTTCAACCTCCTTACGGGTGTTTATAAACCAACAGATGGTTCTTTTATGTTTGATGGTGAAGAACTTGCTGGAAAATCTGCTATTGATATAAATAAAAAAGGTATTGCAAGAACTTTCCAAAATATCAGACTTTTTGGAAATATGTCAGTTTTGGATAATGTAAAAGTTGGCTTACATAACAGTGAATCAACAAGTTTATTTGATAGTATTTTTAGAACTCCAAAATATCGCAAGGAAGAAAAGATTGTCACAGAAAAAGCTCTTGAGTTGCTTGATGTATTTGGATTAAAGGAAGAAGCAAATTTTAAAGCTTCAAACTTACCATATGGTAAACAGAGAAAACTTGAAATTGCTAGAGCATTAGGTACAAATCCTAAGCTCTTGTTATTAGATGAACCTGCTGCTGGTATGAATCCGGCAGAAACTGCTGAACTTATGGAAACTATAGCTTTAGTAAGAAATAAGTTTGGAATTTCAATTCTTTTGATTGAACATGATATGTCACTTGTAATGGGTATATGTGAAAGACTTGTAGTATTGGAATATGGTCGTGTAATTGCTGACGGCTTGCCTGATGAAGTCGTTCATAATCCTAGAGTTGTTTCAGCATATTTAGGTGAATAGGGAGGATTGCATTATGATGTTAAAAGTTGAAAATTTAAATGTATATTATGGCTCTATTCATGCTATAAAAGATTTATCATTTGAAGTAAATGAAGGGGAAATAGTTTCACTTATAGGTGCTAATGGTGCTGGTAAAACTACAACACTTCATAGTATACAGGGGCTTTTAAAAGCCGCTAGTGGTAATGTTACATTTATGGATAAAAATATAAATGGACTTAGTGCTGATAAAGTTGTAAGACTTGGCTTGGGTCAGGTACCTGAAGGTAGACGAGTTTTTCAGGAATTAACAGTTGAAGAAAATCTTAGACTTGGGGCATTCAGTGTAAAAGATAAGCAATTTATTGCTGACGAATATGCAAGAGTTATGGAGCTGTTTCCTAGATTAAAGGAAAGAAGAAAACAACAGGCAGGAACACTTTCAGGTGGCGAACAGCAGATGCTTGCAATGGGTCGAGCATTAATGGGAAAACCTAAAATGCTTTTAATGGATGAACCATCAATGGGTTTAGCTCCTATTTTAGTAAAAGATATTTTTTCTATTATTAAGGAATGTAATAAAGATGGTGTTACAATTCTTTTAGTAGAACAGAATGCCAATATGGCACTTTCTATATCAGATAGAGCATATGTTCTTGAAACTGGTTCCATTGTTATGAGTGGAGATGCAAAAGAATTAATGGGTAATGATGATATTAGAAAAGCTTACTTAGGCGGCTGATAATAAAAAATAAGTGCATTGGAAAAGTCCAATAGCACTTATTTTTTTATTTACTCATATTTTCTATATTAATTTTTAATGCTCTATATACTTTTGATATAGGTAAGCCGACAATGGTATAATAATCACCGTCTATTTTGTCAATTAATAATGCACCTATTCCTTGTATACCGTAACTACCGGCTTTATCCATAGGTTCTCCTGTTTTTACATATTCCTTTATTTCTTTATCAGTCAGTTCTCTAAAATATACGTTGGCACAATCGGCAAATGTATCAATTCTAAATTTTCCGTTAATAAAATAAGTCATTGTTACACCAGTATATACTTGGTGTATGTGACCAGAAAGTCTTTTTAGTGTATTGTAGGCATCATTTTCATCTTTTGGCTTACCTAATATTTCGTCTTCGTAAACAACAATAGTATCAGCAGAAATAACGACGGTGTCTTTCTCTGGAAGCACTTCAGAGAAAACAGCTTCACATTTTCTAGCTGCAAGTTCCATTACTACTTGTTCAGGTGTTAAATTGTCGGCAAAATCCTCTTTTACTTTGCTTGTTTTAACAGTGAAGTCTATGCCTACTTGTTTTAAAATGTCAGAACGTCTAGGTGAGCCTGATGCTAAAATTATATCTACCATAAATTATCTCCTTATAAATTTAAATATTATTGATGCAATAACCATACCTATTATTCCAGCTATTGTGAAACTAATATGTAAGGCAAATTGAAGATAAATAAATCCTAAATCCAAAACGAATGGCTGAGTTAATCCTATGGTTTTACCATAATTCAGCCAATCTAACCAAGGGACAATAACAGCAATAGAACCTAAATAGCTTCCAATTATTAATCCAGACATTAACATCAACAAAAAAATAATATTATCTTTTTTCATTATTTTCTCCTTTTTATAACACTAACATATATATTATAACAATTAAAAAATTTTTTCAAGTTAAATATTGTTCTATTAACTCATTCCACCATCTATAGATAATATTTGACCATTTATGTAATTACTGTCATCAGATGCTAAATATAGTGCCAGTTTGGCAACTTCTTCAGTTGTTCCAAAACGACCTGCTGGAATTTCATTTTCTAAATCTTCTCTTTCTTCTTCAGATAGAAAATTATTCATTTCAGTATCGATTGCGCCACAAGAAATAGCGTTTACCTTTATGCCTGAAATGGCTAATTCTTTTCCTAAAGCTTTTGTAAATGAGTTTATAGCACCTTTAGTTGCAGAATAAACAGCCTCACAGGATGCACCAAGTTGTCCCCACATTGAAGAAATATTAATGATAGTACCACTATGATTTGAAACCATGTATTGTAGCACAGAGTGAGTACAATTTAATACGGTATTCAAATTATTGTTTATTACATTTTGCCATTGGCTTGGTTCCATGGTATTAAAAAGGCCTATGTATGATATACCGGCATTGTTTACTAAAACATCTATTTTCCCGTATTTTTCTATAATTGAGTCAACAGCTTTTTTAGCTTCGGTATAATTGGATACATCACATTGTATTGTCATTACATCAGTATAACTTTCTAATTCTTTAGCAGTTTCCATCATTCTATTTACAGAATTTTTACAGTTTAAAATAACAATATAACCTTTTTTGGCAAATTCAGTGGCAATACCTTTACCGATACCTTTGGCTGAGCCAGTAATAAATACAACTTTACGATTCATAACATCACCAATCCCTTGATTTTTTATCTTATTAATGTTATCATAGCCTATTGTAAAACAATATTCAAGAGGAAAGGAGAAAAAATATAATGTTTAGTTTGTTTAAAGACCGTATATTTTTAAGAAATTTGGGCTGGCTAGCAATCCCAATAATAATTAATGAAATGCTGAATTCTCTTATCAATATGATGGATACATTTATGACAGGCAAATTAGGGGCGGCAAGTGTAACAGCAATAGGATTAGGAAATCAAGTATTCTTCCTTTTTTCATTGATTATATTTGGCATTTGTAGTGGTGCTTCAATTTTTATGGGTCAGTATTGGGGAAATAATGATATAAAAAGTGTTCATAAGGTTATGGGTATAGCATATCTTATGGTAATACTTGATTCTGCAATATTTTTTGTTGGAGCTTTGTTTTTCCCAGAAATTATAATGGGCATTTATTCAAAAGACCCTGAAGTAATAAGATTAGGTGCAGGTTATTTAAGAGTTGTAGGGTTTAGTTATGTACTTACAGGATTAATAGTTGTCAATAATGCTGCATTAAAGGCAACAAGATGTGCAATGCAGCCTATGATAACTACTTTTATTTCGTTAATAGTAAATATAATATGCAATAGTATTTTTATTTTTGTAATGAAGATGGGGGTAGTTGGTGCTGCATTTGGTACACTTTGTGCCAGAACTATTGAATTAATTACACAAATTGTAATTATAAAAGCAAGAAACAATGCT
>UQYD01000071.1 GCA_900545305.1 uncultured Eubacterium sp. | reverse complement strand
TAAAAAAAGATTAAAAATCTGATTATCTGCATAAATACAGGGACTTTAAGCAATATGAATGAAAATACAAAAGAAATTTACCACTAATTTACTACGATTGAAAGAACCTTGATACGACAAAGAAAATAACATAAAAAAAACAAAATGGCATTTCATACAAGATATGAGATGTCTTTTTGTTGCTGTAACATAGCATAAAGTGTCCTTTTTCTGCTTGATTATCTACCATTTTTTTAGAACATGGATTGTCAAGAGCTTGTTGCGTAAGCAATGCTTGCTCTCTTGATAAGACATGGGATAAAAAATATTGTGACGGATAGCAGAAAAATAATGACTACTTGATTTTTTGATGATATACTCTAATAAATAGAGACTAGAGGTTTTGGAGGGGATACTGTATGAAATATATAGGAGCAATTATAACAACATATATTGTTTTATTTGTTTTGGACATAATGCAAAGAAGAAATCATAAGCAAACACAATCCTTAAAAAAATTTACGGTTAGGACAATAACTGATGTAAGTATAGTTTGTGCTGTTGGAGCTATTTTTGTGATTGGTGCAATGGTATTTGCACTAATAGACGAACCTGAAATATTTAAGAAAAATACCTTTATTATGATTATAGTTGTTGCTCTTTTAGGACTGATGTTTTTGGGAATGATTGCACCACTCAAGGGCGTTTGGGATATTTGTGTAGACGACAATGATGTTACTGTTATAAAGGTATTTCTATTTAAAAGTCATTGGAAAATATCGGATATATCATATTGTAAAATGAAACGTGGTGGTATGAATGTGTACATTAATGGAAGAAAGAAAAAAGCATTTTTTGTTGATGCTATGACAGACCACTTCGACAATTTCATAAAACGAATGGAAAAAGAGGGAAAAGAGATTATTGTTCTAGAACCAAAAGAGTTAAGCAATCAAAAAAACAAATCCTAAAATTTTAGGTTATCGTATCACTATATTTATGCAAAACTTATCTATATAGGAATATTATGGATTTTGTTATATTTTGATTGTTTATATTAGTTTCATTATTTGTTATAGCATTAAGTGCTTGTATTATCTATCCTATAAAATTTAGAAGATAAATAACATACAATTTTTCTCTTTTGGTAATGTGATATTATTAGTTGGGCAGGTGGAGTGATCCAGACGCGGTGGCGGTCGAAGACATAGAGCCACGCCAGCTTGCTGGCGAGTGTCTGGTTCACTTCGTCTGTGAGCGAGCTTGTGGCGAGCGAAGATTAAGCCCCCGTTATCTAACAAGGGGGGCAGAAAAAACAAAAGACAATGGACATTTATAAACGGAAAACGCTATATTTACAAGGTAAAACTGCATTTTATAAGGTGTGATATAAAAAGTATCTATTTCACATAAAATAATCTTATAGAGGAAAATATAAATATGAATATTTACAAAGTTATTTTTTACTATATTGGTATAATAATAGTTTGTATTGTGTTTATTAACATGTTATATAACTTAGTAACCAAAAAGTATAAAGAGAAATTATCTAAGGAACAGTTATCTAAAAATCCCAAAATACAATATTTCCAAACATGCTTTTATATTGCAGGAATTATTTTTTCGGGGATATGTGTTTGTACAATTGGAGTATCAGGGATAAGAGATTTACCATTTGTTTTAAAAAATCAATATCCACATGTAATAGGAAAAATAGTAGAAGTGGATAAAACATCTCATGGGGATTTTTCTGTTATTATTGAAAATGAAATAACAAAAGAAAAACTTGATATAGGATTTATTCACAAGAACTTGAAAGAAGGGGAAAAAGTAGAAGTGTATTATTTGCCTCATTTAAAAATTGGTAGCATATATAAAATACAACAATAGTGTGAACGGTCGATTTACTGATATATTAATATTTATATTTAGCAATGGGAATATTGAGAATTGTTTTGCGTTTTGGACGAACTATTATTGCATTGAAAATTTGAAAAAATTGATTTTCCGATTATGTATTTAATGGTAGGTAAAAAAAGAGTTTTAGATATTGAAAATTACAGACAAGAAGTGATAAAGAAAATACAAGCACTTCATTACAATCAGAGCAGTTGGTCTTAGGATTGACTGCTTTTTTTATACAGATTTTTTATTAACAGGCAATTATCAAGATACGGTAGTTGCCTTTTTTGATTGGAGGAATTTTAAAATGAATGATAAAAACTTTATTGAAGAATTAAGGCAAAAACGTGAAGAATACGGAGTAACACAAACAAGGCTTGCTGTTGCCTGTGGTATCAGCCGTGAGTATTATAACCGCATTGAAAAAGGCAAACTTCCATTGACACAAGAACTGAAAGAAACATTAGAAAAACGGATTGAGCGTTTCAATCCACGAGAGCCATTATTCCTACTGATTGATTACTTTCGTGTCCGCTTTCCTACTACGGACGCATTAAAAATTATCCGTGATGTACTGCAACTGAAAGCCGATTATATGCTGTATGAAGATTATGGAAAATACGGGTATGAAAGCAAATATGTGCTTGGCGACATCAATGTCATGTGTTCCATGCAGGAGCATTTAGGAATTCTATTAGAACTGAAAGGGAAAGGCTGTCGGCAACTGGAAAGTTATCTGCTGGCACAGGAACGCTCATGGTATGATTTTATGCTTGATTGCATGACGGCTGGCGGTGTGATGAAACGGCTTGATTTAGCTATCAATGACCGAGCAGGAATATTAGATATTCCAAAACTAAAGGAAAAATATATGGCTGGGGAATGTGTTTCCTATTTCCGTAAACAGAAAAATTATGGCAGTACAGAAAAATGTGGTGATGATATGCCAAAGAATACAGGCGAAACCTTATATCTTGGCTCAACAAGTAGCGAACTATATATGTGTGCTTATCAAAAAAACTATGAACAGTATGTCAAGAATGGTACAGAAATTGAAGATACCGAGATTAAGAACCGTTTTGAAATACGCATGAAGAATGAGAGAGCCTATTATGCGGTTGTAGACTTACTGACTTATCGGGACGCTGAACGTACTGCTTTTTCTATCATCAATCATTATGTCCGCTTTGTAGATAGAGAGGACGATAAACCGAAAAGTCAATGGAAAATGAATGAGGATTGGGCGTGGTTTGTAGGGGATAACAGAGAACCGATACGCTTAACTACAAAACCAGAGCCTTACACCTTGCAAAAGGCATTGCATTGGCTACAAAGACAGGTTGCACCGACCATAAAAATGGTGCAGGCATTAGACAGAGAAAATCATACAACGATACTGAAAGATATGATTGAGCAGGCAGAACTCAAAGACAAGCATAAACACTTATTACAATTAGAAAAATCAACCATAGAAGAACGTATAGATACCGCTGTTCCACAAGAGAATGACGGTATTTTTTAATTTCTTCAAAAAATCTGCAACAAAACAGCTACTTGCGTACAGATATGGTGCGAGAAAAGGAAATCTAACTTTTTTTCAAAATTACTCATTAAATCGAGGTTTCCATTCCCTATATGGAGTGAAAGAAGATTTTAGAAATCTGCAACAAAACAAGGTGTTTATTCCCTATATGAAGTGGAAGTTGAGAAAATCTAAACTTTTTTGAGAAATATGACGGAAATTCATGATTAGTGGACAGTGTTCTATGAAAAGAGGAAAAACTATTTTCAATTTGTATTCAAACAGGTAGTAACGCTTGAGTGTTGGTATGAAAAGAAGAAAATCTTTTCATTTTCAACTTAACATTTGGCAGTTGCCGTTCCCTATATGGTGCAAAGAAAATCTTTCATTCCATTGTTGGCAGTAACGGTGGTGCATGGGTAGTTAAGGTGTGAAAAGAAAAACCGATTTTTTTCATCATCAACTTAGCAAACCGATATTTGTTTACCCTATATGGTGCAGGAAAAGAGATTTCAACTATTTTTATTTCAACTTAGCAACTGGACGTTTGCTGTACAAATATGTAGTGAAAAGAGAAAAAGTTTTGAATATTGGTTACGCTTCTGCTCTTTTCCAACGCGGTATATAGGAAAGACGATTTTCTTTTTTTGACCGTTCTTTGACAAGTAAATAAAGCAGTCTGATACGTTAGGCAGACAGCGAGCCGTTGGAGCTGATACGCCATGACCTTTTCCCTGTGAAGCGAGCGGAAACTGTCAGCGTCCATGTAAAAGATTTATCCCCTTTTATTGCCATGACCTGTCCTGTCTGATAATGATACTCCCGTACAGCCACAGCTTGAACGTTCAGAGCGTCGCACGCAATGGGTACGGCTACATAAGGACTATGCAGAGGTGGAACTCCTGTGGGCGATGATAAAGCCGTCAGACTGCTTAAAAATCAAAAAGAAAGGAGGTGCAGTCTTATGTATGATTTCAGTATGCCATTATGGGAACGCTACCTAATGACGATTGAGGAAGCGTCCAGCTATTTCCGTATCGGCGAAAACAAGCTCCGCCGTATTGCAAATGAATACAAAGAAGAATGTGTTGTGATGAACGGAAACCGTATGCTGATTAAGAAAAAGAAACTGGAACATCTGATTGATAAATTGGAAGAAATCTAATGCAAAAGAGCTTTGTGCGTGATATGATAAGCATATGTCGTAACAAGGCTCTTTCAGCTTTGAAAGGAGTTTTGAAAGATGTCAGAAAAAAGACGGGATAACAAAGGTCGCATTTTAAGGACTGGAGAGAGCCAGAGAACAGACGGCAGATATATGTATAAATATGTTAATCGTGCAGGCGAAACAAAGGTTGTGTATTCATGGAAACTTGTGCCTACGGACAGAGTTCCAAAAGGAAAGCGTGATGCTATATCCCTTAGGGAAAAAGAACGGGAGATACAGCGTGATTTAGAGGACGGAATAGATACCAAAGGCAAGAAAATGACCTTATGCGAGCTGTATGCCAAAAAGACAGCACAAAGAAGCAATGTCAAGAAAAACACACAGACAGGGCGAAAGTACCTCATGGACGCATTGGAACAGGACAGGCTGGGTTCTCGAAGCATAGACAGCATTAAACCGTCTGACGCTAAAGAGTGGGCAGTCCGAATGAAAGAAAAAGGGTACAGCTTTAAAACAATCAGTAACTATAAGCGTTCCTTAAAGGCTTCTTTCTACATGGCAATCGAGGACGATTATGTTAGGAAGAACCCTTTTGATTTTCAGTTAAGCGAAGTGATTGAGGACGACAGCGAAAGTAGACAGGCATTAAGCGAAGAACAGGAAGAACATTTACTGACCTTTCTTCAACAGGATACGGTCTATCAGAAGTATTATGATGATATATTGATACTACTGAAAACAGGTTTGCGAATATCGGAATTATGCGGACTGACAGCAAGGGATTTAGACTTTGAAAACCATACAATCAATATCGACCACCAGCTCTTACGCAATCAAGAGGGATATTACATAGAAACGCCGAAAACAAAGTGCGGAATAAGGAAAGTTCCTATGAGTGAAGAAGCTGGAAAAGCGTTGCAAAGAGTGTTGAAAAGAAAAACTGGAAAAAGCATTCAGATTGACGGTTACCGCAATTTCCTGTTTCTCAATCAGAAAGGTATGCCTATGGTGGCTTGCAATTATACTTCTGCATTGAAGAATATCGTAAGGAAATACAACAAGTACCATGAAGAACCTTTGCCAAAGATAACACCGCATATATTAAGACATACGTTTTGTACACGATTAGCACAGAAGAACATGAACCCAAAGAACCTGCAATATATTATGGGGCATTCCAGCATAATGATAACGCTGAACCTGTACGCCCATGCTTCACAGACAGGGGCAAACATGGAAATGCGAAGCCTGATAGCGTAGTGATTTACAACGAAATTTACTACGATAAAAGGACAAAAGGTGCGGAGTTGTGAGGGGTTATAAGAAGTATCTGCCAAAAGGAAAACACCGACAAAGCCAGTAAAACAGGGATATATCGGTGTTGTAAGAACTTATGAAAAGATAATCAGAAATTTAGTTTATGTTT
>UQYD01000070.1 GCA_900545305.1 uncultured Eubacterium sp. | reverse complement strand
TTGCAACAGTACTTTTGCCAGAACCAGCTGGTCCATCAATAGCTATAGACGAATTCTTCTCATTCATTACTATTTCCTCCATAACTATCTTTTGTTCACTAAGTCTGGTCTAAGCACAGTAGCACCCTTTAAGTAAACATTTTTCATTTCATTTTGTTTTTTATCTGTTTCTACCATAACCATAGCTCGTATACACATTTTCAAGCTATTTTCTACATACATTTCCTGAACACACATTAATGATGCATCAACTATTCCTAATTTTCTTGCAACAACTGCTGGATATGCTGAATCTATATCTCTAGTTGCTGTAAAAACTATGGATATAATCTGACTAATATCCAACTTATTTTCGTCAATAATAGACTTTAACATTTCTTCAGTATTTGAATATACATCTTCTTTTGTATTTTCATTTATTGTAATGGCACCTCTAATACAACAAACCATTTTTTAATTTCCTCCTAACAATTTATTCCTGCAAGATAGCCAGTTGAAAAAGCTATCTGTAAATTAAATCCACCAGTAAAACTATCTACATCTATTATTTCACCAGCAAAAAATAATCCTTTGACAATTTTAGATTCCATAGTAGATGGGTCAATTTCATCTACGTCAACACCACCCATTGTAACTACAGCTTCATTATATCCTGTAGTATCAATTATTGTAAGTGTAAGAGATTTTATATTTTTTAGAAGTTTCGCTCTTTCCTCTTTTGTAATACTATTTACCTTTTTGGTTTCATCAATTCCTGATAATTTTATTATAACAGGTATTAATTTCTGAGGAAGTAAGTCATCTAAAGCATTTTTAAAATCTTTGTTTGCATATTTAGTGAAATCTCTTAAAATTCTATTATCTAATTCCTTTTCAGACATTGCCGGCTTTAAATCTATATATATCTTTGGCTTTTTGTTGACCATATTATTTACAAAACGACTAGCAGACAAAATTAACGGACCACTAACACCATAGTGTGTAAACAACATTTCTCCAAAGCCCGAATAAACTTCTTTGTTATCTACCTTAACAGAAACTTCTATATTTTTAAGACTAAGTCCCATTAATTCACTCACCCATTTTTCCTTAACCTTTAAAGGAACTAAAGATGGATATAAAGAAGTCACCTTATGCCCACACTTTTTTGCAAACTTAAAGCCATCACCTGTAGAACCAGTCATTTGATAAGAAAGTCCTCCTGTAGCTACAACCACACTATCACACTCAATAAATCCTTGACTTGTTTCAACACCTTTTACAACCTCGTCTACAACTTTAATATTTTTAACTACTGTATTGAGCTTTATAGTTACTCCATTATTTTTTAAAAATCTTTCCATAGCCCTAACTATATCTCCAGACTTGTCAGACTTTGGGAAAGCTCTGTTACCTCTTTCAACTTTTATGGGAACTCCAAGATTTTCAAAAAAACTTATTGTACTATCACTTGTAAAAGTATAGAATGCACTATACAAAAAATATGGATTGCCTGGCGTATTAGCTATTAAGTTTTCAGGGTCAGAAGCATTTGTTACATTACATCTTCCTTTCCCCGTAATGAATAATTTCTTTCCAAATCTTTCATTTTTTTCTACAATCGTAACTTTATTGCCATTTTGTGCAGCCGTACCAGCAGCCATCATACCTGCCGGTCCTCCACCAATAACTACTATATTTCTCATAAATACACTCCCTAGAGATATTTCTTCAAGTTTGTTGACGAATAAACTTGATATTCTCCCCACATTCTTTCAAGCTTATCAAGGCTATCTACAATTTTATCTTTCCTATTCATACTAATACTTACAAGTATAGCATTAATTAAACTTAATGGTGCAACCAAAGAGTCTACAAAACTTACCATATCACTTCTAGCTATCAACCCTACAGTTGCACTTTTTACCATAGGAGAAAACTTACCGTCTGTAATAGCAATAGTTTTAGCCCCCTGATTATAAGCATATTCCATAGCTTTAACCGTCTTATTAGAATATCTAGGGAAACTTATACCTATTAACACATCTCCTTCTTCTATTCTAAATATCTGTTCAAATGTTTCTGTTGTTGTGCTAGAAGACGCATTTATAACATTATCAAGCATAAGATTTAAGTAAAAAGAAAGAAAATTTGATAATGCTGATGCACTACGACCACCAACTATATAAATTCTTTTTGCTTTAAGGATATATTCTATAGCCTTATCAAATTCATCTGTATCAATATCATTTAATGTGCTGTGTATTCTGTCTTCATCGCCTTCAAGAATGGCTTTCAAAATATGCTTATCCTCTTTTTGCATTCTATCATACGAAACTTCCATACGCTGAGATGCTGTAAGCTTGTTTTTAACTAATTCCTCTACGGCTCTTTGTAATTTAGGGTAACCATCATAACCTAGTTCTATTGCAAATCGCACAACTGTAGACTCACTTACTCCTGCAATTTCTCCAAGTTTAGATGCTGTTAAATATACTGCCTTATCGTAATGTTCTATGAGAAAATTTGCTATTCTTTTCTGACCTTTACTAAGTTCTGGCATTTTATTATGCAACATAGAAAGCAAATCATTTGTTTCATTCATATATAACACCTTTCTCAAAAATAATGTTTATTTCTATAAAAATTTTAACATAATTAAACTAACTCGTCAATGATTTTGAATTTTTAAAGTGAAGAAATTGCAAAACGGTTGCCATCATAATGACAACCGTTTATAACATCTATTATTTATCTCTTAATTCTGCTTCTAATTTATCTCTCAATTCTGCAACCATCTTCTTCATTGGAGAATTAACTTCGTCATCAGTAAGAGTTTTATCTTTAGCTCTAAATGAAATATTATAAGCAACTGACTTATAACCTTCCTTAATCTGCTTTCCTTTGTATACATCGAAAAGCTGAATACTTTCAAGAAGTTTTCCACCCTTAGCTTTAATAATATCTTCGATATCTTTTACAATTACATCATCTTTAACAAGCATTGCTATATCTCTCTGTACAGCCGGGAATTTTGGTAATTCTTTAAACTGTCTATCAAATGTAGCATTCTCAATTACAGTATTAATATCAATTACAGCAACATAAGCCGGAGTTCCAATGCTATAATTCTTTGCAACACTAGGATGAACCTGTCCAACATAACCTAACTTCTTGTCACCAACAGCAATATTTGCTAATCTACCTGGATGCATAAATGGAATATCACTTTCAGGAGTGTATACTACCTTATCTCCAAAGCCAAGAACTTCAAATACTTCCTGAACAGCACCCTTTATTGTATAGAAATCTACATCCTTACCGTACATACCTATAGTAAGTTTAGGTAATTCATCTGGTAATTCTGCAAGAGGTAATGACTTAGGAATATAAACCTTTCCTATTTCAAACAAGAATGCATCTTCATTTCTTCTATTGTAGTTTGTAGAAAGAGAAGTTAAAACACCATTTAATGTAACAGTTCTCATAATACTGAAATCTTCACCTAATGGATTTGAAATTGTTACAGTATTTCTTAATTCACTATCACTTGGAATATTAAGCTTATCAAATACCTTTGGACTTTCAAATGAGAAGCACTTTGCTTCGCAAAGACCCATGCTCACCATAGTATCAATAATCTTATCTTCTACATTCTGTTCAAAAGATTTCTTACCTACTGTTGGAGTACCGGCAGCAAGAGTTGTTTCGATATTGTCATATCCATAAAATCTAGCAATTTCTTCTGCTAAATCAGCTTCTGAAATCAAGTCAGTTCTAAATGTAGGTATATGAGCTACCTTGCCATCAGCCTCAACTTCAATTAACTTAAAGATGTCAATCATTTCCTGGTCAGTAAGTTTTGTACCTAAAAGCTTGTTAATACTTTCTGCTGAATATTCAACAGTCCAAGACTCTCTCTTGTTTGGATAGCAATCAACCATACCCTTGCAAACTTCACCACAGCCAAGCATTTCAACCAACTGAACTGCTCTATTTACTGCGTCTAATGCTAAATTAGGGTCAAGATTCTTTTCATATTTTGCTGAAGCATCTGTTCTTAATCCAACCTTTTTAGCTGTGATTCTTACACTTGAGCCCTTGAAATTTGCTGATTCAAATAAAATGGCATGAGCATTTGGACTAACCTTTGAATTTTGTCCACCCATTACACCGGCAATAGCAACAGCCTTATTACAATCTGAAATTACAAGCATTGAAGGGTCAAGTTCTCTTTCCTGGTCATCAAGAGTTGTTATCTTTTCGCCTTCCTTAGCATTTCTAACAATTATCTTTCTTTCATCTATTGTATCAATATCAAATGCATGCATTGGCTGACCTAATTCAAGCATTACATAATTTGTAATATCTACGATATTGTTAATAGGTCTAATACCTGCTGCTGTAAGTCTATGACGAAGCCATAATGGAGAAGGCTCGACCTTTACATTCTTTACAACTCTAGCGATATATCTTGGGCAAAGTTCTGGATTCTGAATTTCAACATCAATCATATCCTGAGTATTACCTTCGCCTAATTCTTTTACTTCAATCTTAGGATATTTTAATGGTAATCTATATGCTGCCGCACTTTCTCTAGCTAAGCCCATAATGCTGTAACAATCTGGTCTATTATTAGTAATTTCAAATTCTACAACATCATCTTTCATCTGAAGTAATTCTGTTACATCTTTTCCTAAAGGAACTTCTTCCTGGAAAACATAAATGCCGTATTCAGGAGCTTCTGGATAATCATTTCTTGTAAAGCCAAGCTCTTCGATAGAACAAAGCATACCTGCAGAAGCAATACCTCTAAGTTTACCCTTCTTTATTTTTTCAAGTGATGCTCCATGATATACTGTTGCACCAATCATAGCTACAGGAACAATATCTCCAACCTTTAAGTTAGGTGCACCTGTTACAATCTGTAATGGTTCGCCGTTACCTACATCAATTTTAGTAACTACAAGCTTATCTGCATCAGGGTGTTTCTCTATTTCAAGAACCTTACCAGTTATAACACCTGTAATATCTTTAGCCATTTCTGTAACTGATTCAACTTTCTGACCAGCTATAGTAATATCTTCAATATACTGAGAAGTAGGTGCTGTTACGTCAACGTACTCCTTCAACCAACTCATTGGTAAATCCATAATCTATTTTCCTCCTTAGAACTGCTTTAAAAATCTTACATCATTCTCAAACAATAATCTTAAATCATTAATAGAGTATTTCTGCATGGCAACTCTTTCAAGACCCATACCAAATGCAAAACCAGAATAAACATTAGGGTCAATACCACATCTTCTTAAAACATCAGGATGTACCATACCACAACCTAAAACTTCAATCCAACCACTATCTTTACAAACTCTACAGCCCTTGCCACCACAAGCAAAGCAAGAAGCATCCATTTCAGCACTAGGTTCAGTAAATGGGAAATGATGAGGTCTAAATCTAACCTTAGTATCTTCACCAAAAAGTCCCTTTGCAAATTCTGCAAGTGCACCCTTTAAGTCACCCATTGTAATGCCCTTATCTATTACAAGACCTTCAAGCTGATGGAATATTGGTGAATGTGTTGCATCAACTTCATCTGCTCTATAAACTCTACCAGGAGCAATAATTCTGATTGGTAATCCTCTCTTTTCCATTGTTCTTATCTGAACTGGAGAAGTCTGTGTACGAAGTAAAAATTCTGCTAAACCATTTACATAGAATGTATCCTGTTCATCTCTTGCTGGATGGTCTTTTGGAATATTCAATGCTTCAAAGTTGTGATAAGCATCTTCAACTTCTGGACCTTCAACAACTTCATAACCCATACCAATAAATATATTTTTGATATTATCAATAACCTGTGTCATTGGATGTCTATGTCCAAGTGTATGAGTATTACCAGGCATTGTAACATCAATAGTTTCTGCCTTAAGCTTTTCTTCCTGAGCTTTTTCTTCAAAAGCAGTCTTTACTGTTTCTAATTTTGCTTCTATCTCACTTCTAACTTCATTAGCAAGCTGACCTATAACTGGACGTTCTTCTTTGGAAAGGCTACCCATACCCTTAAGTATTTGTGTTAATTCACCTTTTTTACCCAAAATTTCTACTCTTAAACTTTCAAGAGCCTGCAAATCACTAACCTGATTTAATTTTTCCAAT
>UQYD01000069.1 GCA_900545305.1 uncultured Eubacterium sp. | reverse complement strand
AACAATCAATGATGCACGAACACACCATAGTTGAAAAATTACTTATTTACAGCGTCCTTTAAAGCCTTACCAGCCTTAAATCTAGGAGCCTTTGAAGCAGCAATCTGAATCTTAGCACCACTCTGAGGATTAACGCCTTCGTGAGCAGCTCTTTCCTTAACATCAAAAGTACCGAAACCAACTAATCTAACTTCGCCACCTGCAACTAATTCAGCAGTAACAGCTTCTTCGAAAGCCTTTAAAGCCTTTTCAGCATCAACTTTCTTTATTTCTGCCTTTTCTGCAATCTTTGCAACTAATTCTGTCTTGTTCATTCAAACATCCTCCTTAATTTAAAATGGGGCAACCTCTCCCCTTATTCTTTATATTGCTGACGCATTACATCAACTTCAAACCCTTTATTTAAAAGAATTTCAAGGGAATTAAAGTTGCTCGTCAACACCTTCAAGATTATTTATATACGTTTTAAGAACTTTTGTCAAGGACATTTCGCTATTTTGCTTAAAAAATTTTGAAATTCTTATTAATTCAAGAAAACATTTTCCAATTATTTCCTCATTTGCCGTTTTCTCCGAACAGTTATTTTCTTTTAGCCTCTTCAATTCTGTTTCCAAATTATCAATAGCATCAGTTAAACTACTATTTTCAAGCCCCAATTTCATAGCTTTTGATACAATTTTATCGCCTTTAATTAATGCTGGAAGTGCATTAGGAATACTTTCTAATACATCTTTTTTAGTATTGTACCCTTTTTCTTTTTTCTTTAATGCTTCCCAACTTTTTGAAACATCTTGAGGAGTGTCAGCACTTTCATTGGCAAAAACATGAGGGTGTCTATATATCATCTTTGCTGTAACATTATTTACAACATCTGAAAAATCAAACTTATTTTCTCTTTCTGCTAATTTAGAATGGAAAATAATTTGAAATAGTACATCTCCAAGTTCTTCACAAAGATTTTCGCTATCTTTATTATCAATAGCTTCTACAACTTCATAACTTTCTTCTATAAGGTAGTTTTTAAGAGTTTCGTGAGTTTGTACTTTATCCCATGGGCAACCATTTTCAGCAAGTAAGCTCTCCATCACATTATTTAAATCAGTCATATTATATTTCTTATTTTTCAAAATAATCACCTCTAAGCAAGTATTTTTAATATATTCTTAAGTTTTCTATTTTTCTATTTACATTAACTCATAAAAGTGATAAGGTTTACCTGAAAACATTATTAGGAGGCATTTATATGTATTGCAAACATTGTGGAAAGTCTATAGATGACAATTCCGTTTTCTGTACATACTGTGGAAAGCCTGTGCAGACATTACAGCACACATTTACTGTAAACCAATCACTTGATGATAATAATATTAATAATGACATTGTTCAAAAGCCCGTCCATGCCATTGAGTACGAAGACGGTTTCTTTTTCAAAAATGTTCCTATTTCAAAAAAGATTGTATTAGCAATCTTAGCTTTTATTTGCTGTATTATTATCGCTTGTGTAACATTTGTAGTTTGTCATCCAGAAAATATAGAACAACTTATTGGTTTAATCATTGGTTAAATTTATACTAAAACTGCTCAATTACCGTTGGGCAGTTTTTTTAGTGAATCAAAAATTTAAATCCGATTTTTTAACTGGTCAAGTTACAAATTAGTAATAAAAAAAGTCCGGCAACAAGCCGAACATACATACTTTTTAAAATCCTGTGCATTTCTCATCGACAACAGACTCCAAGCGCTACAATGACAACTGACTCAGGTCAAGCTACCTTACGGCACATAGAATTACTTGCTTAGTGCTGCTTTCTCTCGAATCTGACACGGTTCACAAGACCCTATTGCGTAAGACTCCACCCTCAACACCAGTTGGCAAGGTCAGACCTCAAAGGCTGAAGCCTCAAAAGAAACATCATCTCTGCTACAGCGGATTGCAGATACAAGGCACCGCTACCTCCCCGACTAGCACAGGACATTGCTTATTATATTATATTTTCAATCAAATGTCAACTACTTTATAAATTATAAAATATCCTTATTATTTCTATATCTCACTATTTAAATACATTCTTTTATTTTTTATGTAGTAATTCACTAAAATCCATAATGTGTCTGTTTGCAGTATTTTTAATAATTTCCCATTGGTTTTCTGGTTGATTGTCATATACTGCCGTAGTATTAAAACCAGCAGACACACTAGATTTTACACCTTTTAGTACATCTTCAAACACTATACTGTTAGCACTATTCGAGCCCAATTTTTCAGCACATAAAAGATAAATATCCGGAAAATTTTTATCTCTTGCATCATCTCTTGTGTCTGTAAACACATAAAAGCAGTCTGAAACGCCTTCTCTTTCCAAAACAGGAATATAATAATCATGTAGTGCAGCTGTTGCTAAACCAATTTTATATCCTCTATCTTTTAGCTCTCTTAAATATTCTTTAACGAAAGGTTTTAAAACTACATTTTCTTTATATTCACGTAAAGCCTGAGAATTCCACTCATTCATAATTTCTTCAACAGATTCTTTTATGTTATACTTTTCTTTGGTGTACACAGCACCATTGTAAAAACTCATTACACTAATAGCTTCTACATAATCCCTAGGTATTTCCATTCCTCTTTTTGCAAAAAAATCTACATCTACCTTTTGCCACACATACCTACTGTTGGCTATTGTTCCATCAAAATCAAATATAACTGCCTTTTTCATCTCTATTCTCCTTACTTTCTAAACCTTTTGAAAAAGTCCTTCATAAGGGTTGCACACTCATCAGCACATACACCCTTTTCAATTTCAACCTGATGATTAAAGTTATCATTTTGTAATAAATTAACAATAGAGCCTGCACAGCCAGCCTTTGGATTTTCAGCACCAAAAACAACTTTTTTTATTCTAGCTTGCACTATTGCTCCAGCACACATTGGACAAGGTTCAACTGTAACATATAAAGTACAATCTTCTAATCGCCAATCCCCCATAAATCCACAAGCTTCATTAATTGCTATAATTTCTGCGTGAGATAACACATTTTTATCGGTAATACGCATATTTGCACCTCTGCCTATTATCTCATCATTATATACAATAACACAGCCTATTGGCACTTCATTGCTATCATAAGCTTTTTTTGCCTCTTGGAGAGCTATTTTCATATATTTTTCTTCAACTTCTAAATTGTTTTCTATATTTTCATTCATTTCATCACCCAATAGTATTCAAATATTCATAAAGTGGATATAACTCCTTAAAACCTTTATATATTATATTCACCAATTCATCACTATAAAAGTCTAAATTGCTATAGTCCTCACAATGTACAAGTTCTATTTCTTTTCTGTTTGCCCAATTATTTATTTTATCTGACAAATCTTTATTAAAAATTCTTTTATACATTTCTCCACATAGTTCGAAATTTTTATTTTTATCATACTTATTTACTAATCTTTCAAAAGCTGGCAAATCTACAGCTATTCTTTTTCTATACTTTTCCATACCTGTAGGAGTTGGTGCATAGAACAAGCCATACCTCCACCAGTCTCCAGATATTTCAAAAAAATATGTTGGTTTTTCATATCTAATATGTGGAGAACCATCTCCTCTGAGGAAAAACCATTTACTGATTTTATAAGGTGATTTATTATTACTAAATCTTATATCTCTGTTAATTCGTGAAATTTTAGGCTTTTCATAAAAATTTTTCTTGTATTCGTGCATTTTTTCATATACTTCATTTGCTAAAGCAACCATAGGCTTATGAACATTTTCTGTATACATAAGTTTATTAGCATTAAACCACTCTTTATTATTATTAAATTTTATTCCAACTAAAAAATCATTCGTCTGCTCTGTAAATCCTCTAAAATTCTCCATATTACACCTCAATTATAGTATAAGTTATTTTGTGACTTGACATATCAAGTCATCGGATTTATCTTTCCGATTCACTGTCAGAACATTTTGCTTTGCAAAATGTGGCTAGTAAACTAGCCATCGGATTTATCTTTCCGATTCATTGTCAGAATTTTCAACTTTGTTGAAAGCCACACTTCGTGTGTCCGATTTATCTTTCTGATTCATTATATAAAAAGAGTGAGGAATATCCTCACTCTCCATTATACTATATTTTATCCGAATATTAAAGTGTCTTAATAGTATCCATAATGTAATCTGCAAGTTCAGCACTTGTGCAACCATCAGGTCTACCAGTAATCTTAATCTTCTTTTCAGTTTGAGTACAAATATCAAGAGCCTTATCAAGCTTTTCTGCCTTATCGCCATAGCCGATATGAGCTAAAAGCATACTAGCAGCTCTGATAATTGAACAAGGGTCAGCATACTGGTCTCTGTGTTCTTCTACCATTCTTGGTGCAGAACCGTGAATAGCTTCGAACATAGCATACTTCTTACCCATATTGATACTACCTGCTGTACCAACACCGCCCTGGAATTCAGCAGCTTCATCAGTGATAATATCACCATAAAGGTTAGGAAGAACAACAACCTTAAAGTCACGACGTCTATTCTGGTCAATTAACTTAGCTGTCATAATATCAATATACCAGTCATCAGTTTCGATATCTGGATATTCCTTAGCAATTTCCTTAAATGTATTTAAGAACTTACCATCTGTAGTCTTGATAATGTTAGCTTTTGTTACACAAGTAACTTTGCCCTTATTATTCTTCTTAGCATATTCGAAAGCAGCTCTGATAATTCTTTCAGTACCATCAGTTGTAGCAACTGTAAAGTCCATAGCTAAATCATCATCAATATTGAATCCCTTTGAACCAAGTGCGTAACCACCTTCTGTATTTTCTCTGTAGAAAGTCCAGTCAATACCTTCTTCTGGAATTCTAACAGGTCTAACATTAGCAAAAAGGTCTAATTCCTTTCTCATTGCTACGTTAGCAGATTCAATATTCACCTTATCACCAGCTCTTGGAGTAGTAGTAGGTCCCTTTAAGATTACTGGGCATTCCTTTAATTCAGCAAGAACATCATCAGGAATAGCTTTGTTAGCCTTAATTCTGTTTTCGATTGTAAGACCATCAATAACCTTAAATTCAACCTTACCCTTTTCTACTTCATCAGCAAGTAAGAATTCAAGAATTCTCTGAGCCTGAGCAGTAATTGCAGGGCCAATACCATCGCCACCACAAATACCAATCTTAATTACAGGAAGACTAGCATAGTCAATAAAGTCCTTGTCTGCCTTCATTCTTTCAACTCTAGCAAGCTGTTCTTCAATAAGTTTGCCAAATTTCTCTTTTGCTACTTCAATTTTATCAATACTCATTTGATTATTCCTCCATACCTTTTTTATATTTATCATACTCTGCAGTTGCTAATTTTGCAAGTTCTGTATCAGAAATACAAGTAACTCTACCGTTTTCATATTCCTTATCAACCCATTCTTTAATCTTAACAACAACTGGGTGTTTCTTATCTAAGGCCTTATCGCCCTTGAAATTAAAGTAATTATTAACCCAATAAGCAATACCGGCAAGACCAGAAGTCTTACTAACAGCAATCTGTACAGGTCTATTTAAAAGTAAATCTGTGTTGAAAATGTTATATATTTCTTCATTCTTAAGGATACCGTCTGCGTGAATACCGGCTCTTGTAACATTAAAGTTCTTACCAACAAAAGGTGTCATAGGTGGAATTTCATATCCTATTTCCTTTTCAAAATATTCAGCAAGCTCTGTAATTACAGTAGTATCCATACCATCGAGAGTGCCTCTAAGCTGGGCATATTCCATAACCATAGCTTCCAAAGGTGTATTACCAGTTCTTTCACCAATACCGAAAAGTGAAGTATTTACACCACAGCAACCATACAACCAAGCTGTAGAAGCATTGATAACTGACCTATAGAAATCATTATGTCCATGCCATTCCAATAATTCCTGTGGAACGCCTGCATGGTGGTGCAAGCCGTAAATAATACCAGCCACAGAACGAGGAAGAACTGTACCAGGGAATGTAACACCATATCCCATAGTATCACAAGCTCTAATCTTAATAGGCATACCTGTTTCGTCTGAAAGCTTCATTAATGCACTAGCGAAAGGAACTACAAAACCATAGAAATCGGCTCTTGTAATATCTTCGAAATGACATCTTGGTCTAATACCGACTTCGATACACTGACGAATAATATCAAGATAATGTTCAATGATTTCACTTCTCTTCATATTCATCTTATAGAAAATATGATAGTCTGAACAACTTACAAGAATACCTGTTTCCTTTACACCAATACTCTTAACAAGTTCAAAATCTTTTTTATTAGCTCTAATCCAAGTTGTAACTTCTGGAAATCTATAATCTCTTTCA
>UQYD01000068.1 GCA_900545305.1 uncultured Eubacterium sp. | reverse complement strand
AAATGCTTGCATTTTCTAATGATTATTATGGAATGATTTTTAGGGCAACACAATCCGTCTAATTATTTTGCGCTTACTAAACTTCATATAAGATATTTATTGTTTCCTATTATTTTTGATATATTTTGTTTATTGGGTAGTGTTTTTGGGAAAACATATTTATCATCAGCTTTGTTTATTCCAATAAATATGTCTGCGTTTATTTTGATTGTTGGAATTCTGTTAGGTTCAGGTGGAAATGAAAACTCTTTAAAAAAAATAGCAATTTGTTATATTGTTACATCGCTTATTGTTGGTGCAGTTTTGTATTTTACAGTATTTAGAGGGGTGGACTGGAGTGGAAGTAGTGTATATCTTTATAAATCAAAAAATTCGGCAGGTCAATTTCTTTTGTCGGGATTAGTTTTACTTGCTACGATGTTTTATAAAAAGAATAAATTGCTTTGTATTCCTATAATCGGATTTTATACATTGTTAATATTAATGATGAAAAGTCGAACCACTATTGTTGCCTTGGCCATATATTTGATTTATTTTATTTTTGGTGTTATTGAATCTAAAAAGGAAAGATATTTTTATTTAATACTACTGGTTATATTTGGGTTTTTGGTCATTTTTCAACCTGATTTAAATGAATTTGTAATAAAAGAAATTATTTTTAATAATAGAGATACGAGTATTAATAGTTTGTCATCGGGTAGAGATGTGCATTGGAAAAGATTTGTCCAAGAATTTGGCGACCATATGTTTTTTGGAACAGGAGGAACTTATTTAGAATCCATGCCTTTAGCAGTTTTGTTTAGTTATGGTATTATTGGTGGGATTCCGGTTTTGTTATTTGCGATAGAACCTTTTTGGTATGCAGTAAATCGTTTGATTAAAAAAAATAAAAATATATATACTGTTTTGCTACTTTCAATTTCGATTGTTATGCTTATTAATGGTATATTTGAAGAACAGGCACCTTTTGGTCCTGGAGTAAAATGTTACTTAACATGGTTATTGTTTGGAATGCTAATTGGAAGAAATAGTACTAGATTAAAAGAATATAATGGTGATGGTTATGAATAAAACAATAAAAATTTCTGTGATAATTCCTGTTTATAAAGTAGAAAAGTATATTAATCAGTGTATTGAGTCGGTTATTGATCAGACATATGATAATCTGGAAATTATTTTAATTGATGATGGTTCACCAGATAAGTGCCCGCAAATTTGTGATGAATACGCTAACAAAGATAAACGAATTATTGTCGTTCATAAAAAAAATGGTGGGCTTGCATCTTCTCGAAATATTGGTCTTGATCTGGCATCAGGCGACTTGATATCTTTTGTAGATAGTGATGATTGGATTGACCGGGAAATGTTTGCCGAAATGGTTCAGTTAAAAGAAAAATATAATGCATCTATTGTATGTTGTGAGGGTATTCATACTGATGGGAACATTTTTTTTGAAGAGTGTTTTGGTTGTAAAACTACAGGAACCATTCTTAGTGGAAAAGAAGCTACAAAAGAGATTTTATTAGATAAAGTAGGAAGCCAAGCAGTTAAAGGGCTTTATGATAAAATGTGTTGGGACAATGTGAGATTTCCAGTAGGAATGCTCTACGAAGATATTCCAACAACATTTAGAGCATTTGAGAAAGCAAGTTCCATTGTTTATTTGGATGAGCCATTTTATAAGTATAGAATTAATCCTAAAAGTATTTCTGGAAGCCCTAATCCGCTAAAGCCTTATCATGAGTATTTGGGGTTTAAAAGCCACTATGATTATGCAAAGATAAATTTTCCGGACATATCAAGTGAATGCTGCACAAAGACAGCGTTATTTGGTATTAGTACATTATTACATAGCCATACCGATGCAAGAGAGGAACTTTCAAATTATTCAAATGAAATTAAAGAGTTTTTAAATTGCCATAAAAGTGAGGTCAATTATGACTTAATGCCGAAAAGTAGAGTGTATGCTCTTAAAGTTTATTATATTTCTGAACATTTATTTTCTGTTATGGCAAAAATATTTTATAAATCTGGTTTACAAAAAAGAATGGGGTTTGATATAAAATGAAAACTTTATTTTTCTGTAATACAAATTATCAACTAATTGTTGCGATACAAATTTCTATATCATTGAAGAAAAATTCATCCATAATTGTTACAAATGCTATTAAGAATTGCGAAGAAATTATTTCTAATTTGAAATTAACTGGACTCTTTGAGCGAATTGCTTACCTGGATGTTAAGAATGAGTATAATTCGTTTGAATTAGTTAGACGATGTGTTTTTGGATATGCGCCAGAAGAAATTAAAGAGTATGTTTTTGATGAATTTGTTGGTTTTAATTTTGATATTCCTTCTCACATGGTATTTGCTTTTTTTTACGATAAAAATAGGAATATTGTTGTAAATAAAATGGAAGAGGGATTAATGTCTCTTAATACTCCTAAAACTAGTTGTCGGGTAATTGAAGTTAGTACACAGATTAGACGATTTTTACATAAACGAAATTTAAGAGGCAGTGTTTCAGGTGTATATTGTTTTTCACCTAAAGTCAATAAATCTGGTATTCCGAGTATACAAATACCTTTGATAAATAAGTATTCAGAGATAAAAGATTATCTTAACACAGTATTTTGTAAAGATAGAATTTTTGAATATAAGGAAAGGTACATATTTCTTTCGTGTATTTATGATGTTGAAGGCGGAGAAGCTATTGGTGAATTTGAGCTTGCGAAAGCAATTGCAGATAAGGTTGGAAAAAATAATTTATTGGTAAAAGTTCATCCTCGTGATGATAAAGAAAAATATATTTCAGCAGGTTTAAAAGTGGATGAAAACTCTTCGGTTCCGTTCGAAGTTATACAAATTAATAATGATTTTTCGGACAAGATTCTAATTACCACGCTTTCTGGTAGCATTCTAAACTTTAATTTCGTTCTAGAAAACGTTCCAGTTGCGTATTATGGATACAAATTATGTGTATTAGAAGGTAATTCGCTTGCCAAACATTACAAGTGTATTATAGAACAATATGTTAATGATGCGGATCTTGGATTGAGAAATATAAAAATTTTAGAAAGTATTGAGGAATTATAATATGAGTTCAATTACCATAGGAAAGCCATATATTTGTGTAGGCATTGACTCGAGTAGAGTAAGGCTTTGTGCAGATATTAAATATGATCAAAGTGTACGTGTTTTGTATTATGAAGTAGATTGTGAGTATGAAAAATTCTTGAATGTTGAAACGGCAGATTGTTTTGTATTAGGACTTTTGCATTCATGCATGAATGAAAAATTGAATATTGATTGTGAAGTGCCCGTAACGGAGCAGTTACTTTTTCAACTTAGAAATTTCTATATACCAGTCATTTCTCAAAATATGCCTGATTTATTTCCTATAGAACTGAATGCAGTTGGTGTACCACCTTTAGATCCTATTGGAAGCGCTGTTGCAACTGGTAATTCTGGAGGGGTTGATTCATTTTACACCATTGTTAGGTATCTAAATGAAAATGAGGAGTATAAGTTAACACATCTTCTTTTTAATAATATATCTACAGAAGATGATGATGAAAAGCGGATTAGAGCGTGGTTTGAAAAGGAGAAAAATGAAAAGAGACAAATCGCAAAGGAATTGGGGTTACAATCCATTTTTCTTTATAGTAATTTGTTTTCTTTTTATCAATCACATTTTATCTACAATTATTATTATGCAGCACAGTATATCAGTGCTCCATATGCATTGGTTAAATTGATTGGAAAGTATTATTATTCATCTTCATATTCATTTTCAGATTTTACAATAAATCATAAAAAAATGACCGATGGCTCGAATTTTGATCTATTAGCTTTAGATTGTTTTTCAACAAGGAATTTGAAAATTTATTCTGCAGGTTCAGAAACTGGGCGTATAGAAAAAACTATTGCTATTTCAAATAACAATGTGGCAAATAGACATTTGCAGGTTTGTGCAGTGGAACAAAATAAACAGTATATGGATAATTTGGTTAAGGTCGAAAAATTAAATTGTGGAAAGTGCAGAAAGTGTGTGAGAACTGTTACAACATTATATTCTATTGGACAATTAAATAGATTTGAAGATGTGTTTGATTTATCTCTGTTTTATAACAATAAGGATAAATACATAGCTAAGGAATTAGCTAGTGACTTATATGAGTTTTCAGATGAATTAACTGCATATCTGCAATCTAATAAGAAATATTCATTTAAGATTAAACTCTGGAGAGCAGTATTTAAAATGAGATATGTGATGGCCAGATCACGATTTTTAGTTAGGCTCTACCATTCAATCATTGGTAAAGGAAAGAAAAAATGAAAGTAGGAAGAACAAGGCGAGCCCTGACAAATATTAGTGTCAGCGTAATTAATAAAATAATAGTCACATTTATCCCGTTTGTATGTAGAACTATATTAATTCATACAATTGGAATAGAATACTTGGGATTAGATAGTTTATTTGTTTCTGTATTGTCTATGCTTTCAGTATCGGAATTAGGATTTAGCTCTGCAATTGTATATGCAATGTATAAACCTGTTGCTGAAGGTGATGATAATAAGGTGAAAGCTTTACTTACGTTCTATAAACGGGTGTATAGAGTAGTTGGCTTATTAATACTCGGTGCAGGTTTGGCATTGATGCCTAATATTGAATGGTTTATTGCAGAAGGTACAAAATATCCTCAAGACGTAAACATTTACTTAGTATATTTAGTTTTTTTGCTTAATACATCTCTATCATACTTGTTATTTGGATATAAGAATTCTGTTTTAGTGGCTACCATGAGAAATGACATAGACAGTATTATTGATACTATTAGGATTGTGGCTTCTTATGGACTACAGATTGTTACATTGTTAGTATTTCGTGAATATTATATATATATTCTTGTTGTACCTGTAATTACGGTATCTAACAATATAGTTCGTACCATTATTATTGATAAAAAATATCCACAATTTAAGGGGAATGGTGAATTATCAAAAACTGATAGAAAAGAAATAGTGACACGGGTGGGAGCTCTTATTGGTAACAAAATAGGTGGAGCTGTGTTTACATCAGTTGATTCAATAGTCATATCGAAATTTTTAGGGCTGGTTGTACTTGCACAATATACAAATTACTATACAGTATTTACAGCAGTATTTGCCATAGAAAATGTGATATATATATCTTTTCAATCGGTAGTTGGGAACAGTTTAGTCGAAAACTCAGTAGAAAAGAATTATTCTCTATTTAAAGACCTTTTTTTCATTAATATAATTATTACTTTGGTTTGTGTATGTTGCTTTGCTTCGTTGTACCAGCCTTTTATTTCTTTATGGGTAGGTAAAGAGAATGTTTTAGGGATTGAGATTCCTTTATTATTAATAGTTTATTTCTTTGTAAGAAGCACTAGGAGAACGCTTTTTACATTTTATGAAGCAGCTGGAATGTGGAGATTAGATTTTTTTAAACCTTATGTTTCCGTGATTTTAAATCTAGTAGTCAATATTGTTTTGGCTCAGATTATTGGTTTACCTGGGGTTATTATTTCTTCAGTGTTGGCTTTAGTTGTTGTTGAAATACCGTGGGAAACAATAGTGTTTTTTAAAAATTATTTTCGTAGAAATCCTGCTGAATATTTAGGACTTATTATAAAATCGTTTTTGCTATGTAGTATTGGAGTTTGTGTTTCATATTTCTTGTGTGGTTTACTACCTGAAGGCATAATAGGCATTGGTGTAAGATTATTAGTCACTTTGTTTTTGTGTACAATTCTAGCAATTGTAATGCTTCTATTTACGAGAACAGGAAAACAAATAGTATCCAGATTTGGAATTGCGGATAAAATCAAAAGAAAATAAAAAAGATGTAAATGTTGAAAGGAGAAATGATTAATATGAAAATTGTAGCAATTATTCCAGCTCGTTATCAATCATCAAGATTTCCAGGAAAACCTTTAGCTGATTTGTGTGGTAAACCGATGATTTGGTGGGTATATAATCAAGTAAAAAAAGTAGCGGAAATTGATGAAGTATATGTAGCTACGGACGATGATAGAATCTCATCGGTATGTGCTGAACACAGTATTAATTCTGTGATGACTTCTTCAACTCATAGAACAAGCACAGAGCGAGTAAATGAAGTGGCCCATAAAGTTGATGCCGATTTATATATTGTTATCAATGGTGATGAGCCACTAATAGATCCTAAAATTATTAGGGCAATTATCCCAACTAGTGAGATTAATACAGATTTTTATGTAAGTAATTTAATGACTGAAATTTCACGACCTTCTGAAGTTGTTGATTTTACAAACATTAAGGTTGTAACAGATGATGATGGAAATGCACTATTTATGTCAAGAAGTCCGATTCCATATCCAAAGGCTTCTATCGAGTATAAATATTATAAACATGTTGGAGTTTTGATATACAGTAAATCAGCTCTTGAATTTTTTGCCTCCACAGATAAAGGATATAATG
>UQYD01000067.1 GCA_900545305.1 uncultured Eubacterium sp. | reverse complement strand
TCTTTTTTGTACTCATAGCTATAACGCATTAAAATACCCTCCTTACTGGGTGTCCAGTAAAGAGGGTACATATCATATGTCAACTGTTCTTTTTGAATTGTATTCAATATTTTTTCTGCAATACAGCTCAGACAAAGCCACACCACAGATTATAGGTTAGAAAAATAATTATTCATTACTCTTTGCCATATTCTTTTCGTAATCTTCAATCATCTTTTTTACCATATAACCACCAACGTAGCCGTTCTGAGCAGATGTTAAATCACCATTGTAACCCTTCTTTAAAGGTACACCGATTTCATTGGCTACTTCATACTTCATCTTTTCCATAGCCTCTCTTGCCTCAGGAACATTAATTTTGTTAGAGCTTGAATTAGAACTTGCCATAAAATTTTTCCTCCTTTTAAAATAAATAATTTGTTGTTACAATAACTATTATGTCAAAGAAAGAAATTTATAGTCAGCCAATTTTTTCAACTTAATTTAAAATATTCCTTTTTTAATTTGTTCTGTACATAGCCTCGTTAAATTCTACACCATCGCCAATATTTGATAAATTCATCTGTACTGTACCCGGCTGAACAAAACTTACTGTAACGTGGCTTGTATATTCTTTTGCCTCTGTATTACCCGGCTCATAATCGAAGCTATTATAAAATTCATTATAAGTATACTCACCTTCATTATAGTATGTAGAAGTACCGGAAATATCAAAAGTAATTTTACCATTTGATATTTTCACACCCTTTAATTCCTTACTTGCACTTACTGACTTATCGTATCCCATTTCAGTAGTATAGTGAGAAACATCAAAAGAGCCATAAACTTTTCCACCTTGTACTTTTGTAATGTTTAAATAAACATACTTATAATCATCATCGTAATTAGTAGAGAAGCTATAATCTCCTCTATACTGATTATATACTGTATCCATTTTTACAGTCTGAACTGCACCATTAAATGTTGATGTAGCGTTCTTCAAATTCTTTACAGCATTATCAATATCACTTTGAGAAGGATTTCTGGATTTACTTATTTCTGTAGCCTTATCAATAGCATTTTTAAATATTTTCAAGTCTGAAACTAAATAAGCATAATATTGTCCGTCTTTTTGAGAACTGTAAGTACTGTTAGCACTTGATATTTCACTTTTTAAGGCTTCTCTGTCTGTTTTAACTACCTTTGAATCTTCCAATTCCTTAATTCTTGTATTAAGTTCTGTTACTATTAACTCTCCTGTAGCTAAATCACTTGCTGGGCTTTCAATTTTCTCATTAGTCCAGTCTATTGCTTTCTTTAAATTAGCTTTTGCACTTTCCAAGCATTGACCTACGTCATCACCAATAACAGCCTCATCGTAAGTTTTTTCAGCTCTCTTGTATACTTCTTCTATTTTCTTCTGACTTTCGCCGTCAATTTCATATTCAAAGGACTTAACTTCTGTTTTCTCTCCTGCACCATTTACAGCATAGAGCTTTAGTATACAATCTCCCGGAAGTTTTATTCCTGTTGTATAGTATTTAGGAGAATTTTCATTAGGTTCTGAACCATCAACTGTATAATAAATACCATGTCCAATAATATTCTGATTTACCTCCCAAGTAACTGTTGGTGGATAAATATAATTGCCACCAATAGGAGATATATTTAAATCTTCAATAGGAGTTTTACCTATTTCATACCATTTCTTTATTTTACTGTCAGCCTTATTTTCTCCTACTTTCTGAATATACTTTTCTACCATTGTATAAGCATCTAATGGGCTATAAGGATTTATTTTTCCTACAAGAGTTGTAAGAAATTCTGTATCTTTCGGCTTTTTACTCTGTGCCAAAACAGCATAATCTGATGCACTTTTATAGTCCTTTTCATTCAAATAACTATCTACCTTAGCAATAGCGTATTCATTTTTGAAAACACCTATTTTTGTACCATCAATTTTACCTGTATAACACATCAATAATCCAGCTATTATAGCAATTACAACTAAACCCGAACCAATGCCTCCAAGTATACAAGCAAGTGTCTTTTTAGAAAAATTAGGTCTTAAATACTGTAATTTCTTTGCTTCATTTTTCTCATTACTTATACCTATATTCTGTGGCACACTCTCTGTTGCAGCTATTTCATTGGCTACATTCTGATTATATGTAGTATAGCCTCTATCTTCCTCTATACTGCTACCACAACTACCACAAAATCTGTCATTTTCTCCTATTTCTGTTCCACAGTTAGGACAAAATCTCTTTTTATTGCTCTCAATAGCCATAGTCTGTCCAATATTTTTTGAACCTTCTATAACCTTGTTCATTTCAATTTCTTTTTCGTCAGGAACTTTTTCACCACAGCAACTACAGAATTTTGCATCACTTTCTAATGGATTTCCACATTTTGAGCAGTAAATCTGTTTATTTTCATTACTTATTTCTTCATATTTACTACCACATTTAGGACAATAAATATCATCTTTTGATAATATTTCACCACAGTTGCTACATTTTTTTACATTATCACCCATATTATAACACCCTTTCCTTTTTCTTTTTATTATATAACTTTTTGTATTATTATTCAATACATTGTATTATTTTTTGCTATATAACAAAAAAAGCCGTAGCATTTAAGCCACGACTTCATCAATCTTCAAATATTCTCAATATAAATTAAATAACGTAATTATCTGAACAACCCTGTTCCCAATCAATTAAATCTTTAAGAGTGATATTATCAACTACATCATTTACTGCATCATTAATCTTCTTCCAAACTCTTAAAGTAACACAACTGCCACTTCTTTCACAATCATTGTTGCCACCTTCAAGGCAAGCAACCGGAGCTAAATCTCCCTCTGTCAATCTAAGTATAGAACCTACAGTATATTCTTCAGGGGTTCTAGTCAATTTATAACCACCCTGAGGACCTCTAATACTTCTAACAAAACCAGCTTTATTAAGCACAGAAATAATCTGTTCCAAATACTTATCAGAAATACCTTGTCTTGCTGAAATATCTTTTATTCTAACAGGATTTTCTTTACCATTATCTGCTATATCAAGCATAAGCCTTAAGGCATATCTGCCCTTTGTTGAAATTTTCATATTCTTCATCCTCTTTACCAATATTTCATATCGTTATACTAGGATTATTATATATGTAATCGGTAAATAAGTCAAGTATTTTTGCCCAAAACATTTAAAATAAGCCTTTCAAAGGACATTTCAAAATTCTTATCATCATCAGAATTTCTTTTTCTTCCACCCTTTAAATGGGATTTCTTTTTGCTATTTCTCATAACCTTTGCAATATGTCTTGAAAAAAGCATCTCATCTATATTGTCATTTGTAAACCATTTTCCACTTTGATGAATAGCATAAGCACCTTTTCCAAGTGCCATAGCAGCCACACCATAGTCCTGTGTAACTACAATATCGCCTTTTTTGCAATTATTTACCAAAACAATATCTACAGAGTCTGCACCTCTATCCACCATAACTACCTTTGAATATTCTGACTCCAATATGTGACTTGTATCGCATAAAAGTGTTACTGGCACATTATGTTTTTGAGCAACACTTTCCACCTGAGATATAACAGGACAAGCATCTGCATCAACAAGAATTTCCATAAAAATCACCCATTATTTTTTAATTTGTTTATCAGTTCAATTTCACTTTTGCTTAATTGAGCATTTTCAAGCAATTCTGGACGTTTATTAAATGTTCTTATTACAGACTGCTCTCTACGCCATTTATCTACATTTGCGTGATGACCACTTAAAAGCACATCAGGTACTTTTTTGCCCATAAATTCAACCGGTCTTGTATACTGTGGATATTCAACTAATCCGTCTGAAAAAGTTTCATTTTCGTAGCTTTCTGCCTTATTTAATACACCATTTATAAGTCTTGAAACAGCATCTACAACTATCATTGCTCCCAATTCCCCACCAGTGAGAACATAATCGCCTACAGATATTTCCTCTGTCACGATTTCTTCCAAAACTCTTTCATCTACGCCCTCATAATGACCACAAAGTATCACCATATCTTCAAAATGAGAAAGCTCTACAGCCTTATTTTGATTAAAAGTCTTGCCCTGTGGACTCATATAGACCACAGGACAGTTTTCGCTTAATTTAGGCTTTATACTCATATAAGCATCGTAAATAGGTTGTGGTTGCATTACCATACCTGCACCACCACCATAAGGATAATCATCAACGTGATTATGTTTGTTATTTGAAAAATCCCTTATATTTATACACTCTACATCTATTAAATTATTTTCTTTTGCCCTTTTTAAAATACTATGTTCCAGACCGCCCTCTATCATTTCCGGAAAAAGTGTCAATATATAGAATTTCAATCTCTCAGCCCCTTTAAAAGCTTTACAGTCATCTTCTTATTTTCAACATCTACATCAAGTATACATTCCTTAATAGCTGGAATAAGAATATCCTTGCCTTTTTCAGGCTTTACAACATATACATCATTAGCACCGGTAAAGAGAATATCCTTTATAATACCAAGGTCTTCTCCTTCATCTGTAACAACATTCATATCATATAAATCTCTTATATAATATTCGCCTTCTTCTAATGGCAAAGCATCTTCCGGTGGAATTTTAACAGTAGCACCCTTTAATTTTTCTGCTGTTGTCATATCGTCTACACCTTCAAATTTAAGAAGTACGAACTGCTTATGATAACGTACATTTTCTATATAATATTCTGTCATTTTTCCTCTCTGTTCAAGGAAAACAGAATCCAAAAGTTCAAAACGAGATTCGTCATCAGTACAAGGTATAACTCTTACTTCGCCCTTAATACCCTGTGTATTAACTACATCGCCTATAACAAAATAATCTTCCATAATAATATCCTCAAATCTATTTTTCTAACAAAAAAGGCGTTGCAACTAAAAATAGTGACAACGTCCTTCCTGATTACATAATCTTTACAACTACTTTTTGGTCAATACGACCTGCAGCAGATTTCATAAAGGTACGGATTGCCTTAGCAATTCTACCCTGCTTGCCAATTACCTTGCCGATATCATCCTGTGCAACAGTAAGCTCGAGAATGAGAGCATCCTCATCTACACGCTGGTTTACAACCACCTGTTCAGGATTATCGACTAAATTCTTAGCAATAATTTCAAGCAATTCTTTCATGGTTGTTCCTCCCATGTATTATTCGATAACGCCAGCCTTCTTTAATAAAGCCTTAGCAGTATCTGTAGGCTGAGCACCATTGCTTAACCACTTCTTAGCTTCTTCAACGTTTACCTTTAATTCAATAGGTTCAACTGTTGGATTGTAGTAACCGAGTTCAGCTACCTTGCTACCGTTCTGAGCCTTTCTTGAATCAGCAACAACGATTCTGTAAAAAGGAGACTTCTTAGCACCTAATCTGTTTAATCTAATCTTTAACACAACTTTCACCTCCTTGTGAAGTAATAAATTTATATATTAACTTAAATAAATTAAGCAATATCACAATCCAAATGGCATTTTAAATCTGCCTTTTCTTCCCTTTTGCATATCTGTAATAGACTTCATCATTTTCTTCATATCATTAAACTGCTTTAAAAGCTTGTTAATTTCTTGAATAGAACGTCCACAGCCCTTTGCAATTCTCTTTTTGCGTGAGCCGTTTAAAATGTCCGGATTTTGTCTTTCGGCAGGAGTCATTGACTGAATAATTGCTTCAATATGCTTTGTAGCATTATCATCAACATCTATTTCGTCAAGATTAATCTTGCCACCTATGCCAGGAATCATTTTCATAAGGTCTTTAATAGGACCCATTTTCTTAATTTGCTGTAACTGGTTCATAAAGTCCTCAAGGTTAAATTCCTGAGTTCTCATTTTCTTTTCCAGTTCCTTAGCTTGCTTTTCATCAAAAGCACCTTGAGCCTTTTCAATAAGACTAAGCACATCACCCATACCTAAGATACGAGATGCCATACGGTCAGGATAGAAAGGTTCTAAATCTTCCATCTTTTCGCCCATACCAACGTATTTAATAGGCTTACCTGTAACAGCTCTTACTGAAAGTGCAGCACCACCTCTTGTGTCACCATCCATCTTAGTAATGATAACACCGTCAACACCAAGCTTTGAATTAAATGTTTCAGCTACGTTTACGGCATCCTGACCTGTCATTGCATCAATGACAAGGAGAATTTCCTGAGGTTTTACTTCATTCTTAATATTAAGAAGCTCGTCCATAAGATTTTCATCAATATGGAGTCTACCGGCAGTATCTATGATTACAACATCATGACCATGACCAGTAGCATATTTAATACCCTCTTTTGAAATTTCAACAGGGTCGCCCTGTCCCATTTCAAATACAGGAATATTGTAAGTTGAACCTACTACCTGTAACTGCTTAATAGCAGCTGGTCTGTAAACGTCACAGGCTACAAGCAATGGCTGTTTGCCCTGCTTTCTAAGCTGTCCTGCAAGCTTACCAGTAGTAGTTGTTTTACCAGCACCCTGAAGACCGGCGAGCATG
>UQYD01000066.1 GCA_900545305.1 uncultured Eubacterium sp. | reverse complement strand
CAGAGGGTGCTGTTGCAAAATTAGGATTTAAAGATTTTAGGGTTAGAATAATAGGAAATACAGGAAAGTTACAAGTAAAGCCGGAACAAATGCAGAAAGCTATTGAGTTAAGAAAAGAAATTTTAGAGGCTGAAAAGGGAATTTTAGATGATGTAGTTTTGGATTTAAAGGAGAGATAGTATGGATGGTGTTAAAAACATACTGGAAAATGTTAAAAATGGAAATATTTCAGTTGACGAAGCTCTTTTAAAATTGAAAATAGAACCTTTTGAAGATTTAGGCTTTGCAAAAATTGACCATCACAGACTGCTTAGACAAGGAATAGGAGAGGTTGTATATGGTGCAAGCAAAACACCTGAACAAATTGTAGAAATAACAAATTCTCTTTTAAACAATGGACAGGAAACAGTTTTAATTACAAGAATGAGCAAAGAGGCAAAAGAGTATGCACAGGGCAAAATGCCTTTTGAATATTATGAAATTCCTAAACTTGCCATAGCAGGTAAAATGCCAGAGCCTACTGGCAATGGAAAGATAGTAATTGTAACAGGTGGCACAAGCGATATGCCTGTTGCCGAGGAAGCAGCCCTTACGGCAGAGGCTTTAGGGAATAAAGTGGTCAGAATATATGATGCCGGTGTTGCTGGAATACATAGACTTCTTTCACATACACAGGATATTATGTCAGCAAAAGTAATTGTTGCTATTGCCGGTATGGAAGGAGCATTAGCAAGTGTTGTTGGAGGTATGGCAGATTGCCCTGTTATTGCTGTGCCTACAAGTGTAGGCTATGGTGCAGCTTTTGGTGGACTTGCAGCACTTCTGTCTATGCTTAATTCCTGTGCTAGTGGTGTAAGTGTTGTAAACATTGATAACGGTTTTGGAGCTGGCTATCTTGCAAGTATGATAAATAAAATAGGAGAGAATTAGTATGAAAACTTTATATATACAATGTAATATGGGTTGTGCAGGAGATATGTTGATGTCAGCACTTTCAGAACTCTTGCCAAACAAAGATGAGTTTTTCCAAAAACTAAATAAAATAGGTTTAAAAGATGTAGTATATGAATCAAAGGCTGTTGAAAGATGTGGGATAACAGGTACTTTAACAGATGTAAAAATAAATGGTGAAATAGAGGAAAGCACAGATAATGACCACAACCACGAACATTCTCATCATCACCATGACCACCATCATCACGAACATAGCAATATGAAATCTATTACAGAAATTATAAATGGATTAAATATTCCTGAAAAAGTAAAAAATGATGCCATAGAAGTTTATAACATAATAGCAGATGCTGAAAGCAAGGTTCACAATAAGCATGTAGATATGATTCATTTTCACGAAGTTGGAAACAAAGACGCTATAGCCGATATTGTCGGTGTTAGCTATATTATGTATGAACTAGATGTAGATAATATATGTTGCTCTAATATAAATGTAGGAAGTGGTACAGTAAAGTGTGCTCATGGCATACTTCCAGTTCCAGCACCAGCTACAGCACTTATAATGAAAGGTATGCCTGTTTATTCTAATGATGTAGTAGGGGAATTGTGTACTCCTACAGGAGCGGCACTATTAAAGTATTTTGTGAATGAATACAAGCCTATGCCTACAATAGAAATTGAAAAAATTGGATATGGTATGGGACATAAAGAATTTGAAACAGCAAATTGTGTTCGAGCTATTTTAGGAAATACACAGGAAGAAAAGACAGATACTATTACAAAATTGGAATGTAATATTGATGATATGACAGGAGAAGAAATATCTTTTGCAGAGGAAATGCTTTTTAGTGCAGGAGCAAGAGATGTATTTACAGTGCCAATTTATATGAAGAAAAACAGACCGGCAGTTATATTAACTTGTCTTTGTGTTGAAAGGGATAAAAATAAAATTGTAGAAACAATATTTAAGTATACTTCCACTATTGGCGTAAGAGAAAGTATAATGAATAGATATATTTTAGAAAGAAAAATTGAAGAAAAAAATACTAAATTGGGTACAATACAGGTGAAAAAATCCTTTGGTTATGGTTGTGAAAAAGAAAAAATAGAATATTCTACACTTTCTGAATTGGCGACAAAAAATGATATGTCAATTTCACAGGTTAAAAAAATAATTTCAGAAGATAAGTAATTGACAAAATAGCTTGTTTATTGTATAATCTAGGAAAACATGGCGATGACAAAGACAAGTAACATAAGTAATCGTTTACAGTGAGCAAAGGATAGTGGAAACTTTGTAATAGAGCTTGTGCGAATAACACTTTACCAGCCACAATCTGAAAGAGTTTTCGAGTAGGTGCGTCGCTTTACTGGGCGTTATCAGTATTGAGGGACTGTTAATCAGTAATTCAGGTGGTACCGCGGACATTTAACTGTTCGTCCTGACATTTGTTTTGGATGGGCAGTTTTTTTATTGCCTGAAAATCTGTACTATAAAAATATATAAGGAGAAAACAATGAACACATCTAACATTTATCGTAACGTAACATTAGATAAGCTCACTGAGGGTGATGTTGGCTCAACTAAAAAAGTTTGTGGTTGGGTAGAAAACATTCGTGACCATGGTGGTGTATCTTTTATTGACCTTAGAGATATGTATGGTGTATTACAGGTAGTAATGCGTGATACAACTCTCTTAGATGGTATTAACAAAGAAGATTGTATCTCTATCGAGGGTGTAATTGACCACAGAGATGAAGATACTTATAACCCAAAGATTCCTACAGGTACTATCGAACTTGAAGCTCATAAGGTAGAAATCTTAGGTAAGGTTTACAGACAGCTTCCTTTCGAAGTTGCAACTTCTAAGGAAATCAGAGAAGATGTTCGTCTTAAATACAGATACCTTGATTTAAGAAATACAAAGGTAAGAGATAATATGATTTTCCGTTCTAAGGTAATTAGTTTCTTGAGACAGAAAATGACAGAAATGGGTTTCTTAGAAATTCAGACTCCTATTCTTTGTGCTTCTTCTCCAGAAGGTGCTAGAGATTATATCGTACCTTCAAGAAAGTTCAAGGGCAAGTTCTATGCTTTACCACAGGCTCCACAGCAGTATAAGCAGCTTCTTATGGTTTCTGGTTTTGATAAGTATTTCCAAATTGCACCTTGCTTCAGAGATGAAGATGCCAGAGCTGACCGTTCTCCAGGCGAATTCTATCAGCTTGACTTTGAAATGAGCTTTGCTACTCAGGAAGATGTATTTAGAGTAGGCGAAGAAGTTCTTACTGAAACATTTAGCAAATTTGCTCCAGAAGGTGCTGTTGTTACACAGGCTCCTTATCCAGTAATTAGCTATAAGCAGGCTATGCTTGAATTTGGTACAGATAAGCCAGATTTAAGAAACCCTCTTAGAATTGTAGATACAACTGACTTCTTCCAGAGATGTACATTTAAGCCTTTCCATGGCAAGACTGTAAGAGCTATTAAGGTTCATGCTGATATGTCTAAGGGCTTCCATGAAAAACTCTTAAAGTTTGCTCAGTCTATTGGTATGGGTGGTCTTGGCTACCTTGAAGTTCTTGAAGATAAGTCTTACAAGGGTCCTATCGACAAGTTTATTCCAGACGATATGAAGCAGGAAATTGCTGATATTGCAAATCTTGAAGTTGGCGATACAATCTTCTTCATCGCTGATACAGAAGAACACGCTGCTCTTTACGCAGGTCAGATTAGAAATGAACTTGGTGCAAGACTTGACTTACTTGAAAAGAATGCTTATAGATTCTGTTTCATTAACGACTTCCCTATGTTTGAATATGACAAGGAAGCTAAGAAGATTATCTTCACTCACAACCCATTCTCAATGCCACAGGGTGGTTTAGAGGCTCTTAATACTAAGGACCCTAGAGATATTCTTGCATATCAGTATGATATTGTTTGTAATGGTGTTGAACTTTCTTCTGGTGCTGTAAGAAACCATAACCTTGATATTATGGTTAAGGCTTTCGAAATCGCTGGCTATACAGAAGAAGACTTAAAGGAAAAATTCGGTGCATTGTACAACGCCTTCCAGTTTGGTGCTCCACCTCATGCAGGTATGGCTCCTGGTGTTGATAGAATGATTATGCTTCTCAGAAATGAAGAAAATATCAGAGAAGTAATTCCATTCCCTATGAATGGTAATGCACAGGATTTAATGTGTGGTGCTCCTAATGAAGTAACTGAACAGCAGTTAAGAGAAGTACACATTAAGGTTAGACAGTAATATTTGTTTTTTGAGACGAGATTGTGTTATGCAATCTCGTCTTTTTGACTTTGTTTTAATATGTTTTATAAGGTTGTTCTTTTTTTATGGAGATAGCTATAAAATAGAAAAGGAAAAAATTATTTTTTTATTACAATACCTATTTTGCGTTGATTAAATGATGTTATGTGGTATAATAAAATGTATTTGTGTGACCGAAAGGAGGAAGAATATGGACTTATTTGAGTATCAATCCCAACAAAAAATGAAAAAAGAAAGTCCCTTGGCAGCAAGATTAAGACCTACTACTCTTGATGAATTTGTTGGACAAGAACATATTGTTGGTAAGGATACTTTACTTTATAGAGCAATAAAAGCTGACAAACTTTCCTCTATTATACTTTATGGACCACCGGGTACTGGCAAAACCACTTTAGCAAAGGTTATTGCCAATAGTACAAAAAGTGATTTTCAGCAAATTAATGCTACAACAGCAGGAAAAAAGGATATTACAGATACTGTTGAAAAGGCGAAAATGATTTTAGGTGGCTATGGTAGAAAGACAATATTGTTTATTGACGAGATTCATAGATTTAATAAATCTCAACAAGATGCTCTTTTGCCATATGTTGAAGATGGTACTATAATTTTAATAGGAGCAACAACTGAAAATCCATATTTTGAGGTTAATAAGGCCCTTGTTTCAAGAAGTATAATATTTGAATTAAAGGCACTTTCTATAGAAAATATTAAGACCATTATAAAAAGGGCATTAACCGATGTAGAAAAGGGATTGGGTGTGTATAATGCTGTTATTGATGATGATGCACTGGAATTTTTAGCTAATACAGCTAATGGAGATGCACGAATTTCATTAAATGCTATTGAATTGGCAGTTCTTACTACAGAACCAAGTTCAGATGGTAAAATACATATTGATATAAGAACAGCAGAACAATGTATACAAAAACGAGCTTTGAATTATGACAAAGACGGGGATAACCATTATGATACCATATCTGCTTTTATAAAAAGTATGAGAGGTTCTGACCCTAATGCTACAGCATATTATTTGGCAAAAATGATTTATGCCGGAGAAGACCCTAAGTTTATTGCCAGAAGAATTATAGTTTGTGCATCAGAGGATGTAGGTAATGCAAATCCTATGGCATTAGTAGTAGCCAATGCAGCTATGGACGCAGTTAATTTTATAGGACTTCCAGAGGCGAGAATAAATCTTTCTCAAGCAGCTATGTATGTAGCCTGTTCGCCTAAGTCTAATGCCAGTATAAACGCTATTGATATGGCTATGGCAGATGTAAGAAATGTAAAAACTTCCGGAGTGCCTAACCATTTAAGAGATGCACACTACCCAGGGGCTGAAAAAATGGGTCACGGTCTCGGTTATAAATATGCTCATAACTATAATAACCATTATGTGAAACAGCAGTATCTTCCTGATGAATTGGTTGATAGAGTATATTATGAAATGTCAGATAATGGCGAAGAAGTAAAAATGAAAAAGTGGATGCAGTACATAAAGGAGAATAGTAATGAATAAAAGAGGAATTGTAACAATAATATTATCTGTTATACTCTCACTTCAAATTTGTGGACTTGTTACAAAGGCTGATTCTAATAATTCCACTAATACTGCCAATACAAGCATCGTCACAAGTGGCAATATGCGAGGAGTGTGGGTTGCAACAACTGCAAATTTAGATTATCCCACAAAGGCAACAACAGATGCAGTTGCTTTAAAAAAAGAAGCTGACACAATACTTGATAACATTAAAGCTATGAACTGTAATGCTGTATTTTTTCAAGTAAGACAGGCATCAGACAGCCTTTATAAATCAAATATTTTCCCTTGGAGTAATGTTTTAACTGGTTCACAGGGAACAGCACCATCTGATAATTTTGACCCTCTTGAATATTGGATTGAGGGTGCTCATAAAAGGGGAATGGAATTACATGCTTGGGTAAACCCACTTAGAGCAACTAAATCAAATAATGCCAGTTTAACCGGACTTGCTAATACAAATCCAGCAAAACAGCACCCAGAGTATTGCGTAAAGTATAGTGACGGAAATTATTATTATAACCCAGCACTTCCAGAAGTAAGACAACTCATTGTAAATGGTGTAGACGAAATAATAAGAAATTATGACGTTGACGGTATACATTTTGATGATTATTTCTATCCGGGTCAGAAATTTGATGATGATGATTCTTATGCTAAGTATGGAAATGGTATGAATAGAGCAGACTGGCGACGTGAAAATGTAAACAAGATGGTTCAGGCTGTTCGTGATGATATTAAGAATTATGATTCAAGCATTGCCTTTGGTATTAGTCCTACATCTGTTTGGGCAAATAAAACTTCCAATGCTTTAGGTAGTGATACAAAGG
>UQYD01000065.1 GCA_900545305.1 uncultured Eubacterium sp. | reverse complement strand
TTCACTGGTCAGAACAAATTAACTTTGTTAATTTGTGGCTTGTACACAAGCCATCGGATTTATCTTTCCGATTCACTGGTCAGAACAAATTAACTTTGTTAATTTGTGGCTTGTACACAAGCCATCGGATTTATCTTTCCGATTCACTAAAAAAAGCGTAAATCCAAAAAATCTGGATTTACGCTTTCACTACTCGATTCCCTGTTATTCTATCACAACAAAAATAAATTTTCAAGGAAAATATTTATATATTAACCCCTTAAAATCATTCTCCTCGTTGTGTGGTTATTTCACCTTCGGAAACTTCAATACCATTGTTGTTCCCTGTCCCAACTGGCTTACTACATCTATGCTACCACTGTGGGCGTCCATTATTTCCTTTGCAATAGACAGCCCAAGTCCATTACCACCCATTGAACGACTTCTTGCCTTATCAACTCTATAAAATCTATCAAAAATTCTATCAAGAGCCTCTGGTGGCATACCAATACCATTATCAGAAATAGAAAGCATATAAACACTTCTTGTCGCTCCCATTGAAATTTTAATAACAGAACCTTTATCACTGTATTTCATAGCATTTGAAATAATGTTTGTTATAACCTGATTTACTCTTGCCACATCAGCGTAAATATACATAGGAATAAGTGGGTCATCAAATACAATTTTCTGTTCTCTACCCTCTGCAACAACCTTATTCTGTCTTATACAACCTCTTGCAATTTCAACCAAGTCAGTTCTTTCCTTGTTGAACTTATTAACTCTTGTATCAAAACGTGATAAATCCAAAAGGTCATCTCTTAACAACTTCATTCTATCAGCTGCAACATTTATTTCTTTTAAGAAATCCATAGCTACAGACTTATCGTCAATAGCACCATCTAAAAGCAATTCTGAATAGCCCTTTATTGTAGTAAGTGGAGTACCAATTTCGTGACTTACATTGGCAACAAACTCTTTACGCATATCATCAAGCTGTCTATGCTTAGTGACATCGTGGAGAACTACAATAAAACTGTTGTAATCGTGCTTTACTGAGTATGAAATGATAGAAGTAGAAATATATTTTCCATTTTCATTTACCGTCATTTCATAAATTGAATCCTGCTTTATATCCTTTAACTTAAGCCCTAATTTTTTCAAAAGCCATTTAAAGGAAATATTCAAATCATCAATTTCCAGCATATCGTAGGCAGCTGTATTAACGTGTATAAGCTGACCTCTTTCATCAAAAGCCATAACGCCGTCTGTCATATTCATAAGTATAATTTCAAGACGGTTTCTCTGTTCATCAATTTCTGCAACGGTTTTTCTCAATTCCTTAGCCATTGTATTGAACGAACGTGTCAACTGACCTATTTCATCATTACCTTTTACACTTACCTTCTGTTCCAAATGACCTTTTGCCATCATATTGGCCTTTTTAGTAAGAACAGAAATAGGCTTTGTAATTGTATTTGCAAAAAGAAAGCCCAAAATAATTGTAAACACTATAGCTATAACCACACTAATTAAGATTGTTCTTATAGTCTGGTTAATACTTGTATAAAAACTCTCTGCGTCCATCTGAACATAAATAACATACTCAACCTGTCCACCGTCATCTGTGACAGGATAAGCATAGGACATAACCCTTGTTACCTGTTCATTGGCATCTACAGCTCTCCCCTTGTCCTGAAAACTTTCCTCACCATTAAGGGCTGTTATAATAGCTGAATCATTATACTTTTGGAAAGAATTTTCATCTCTGGCAGTGGAAGAAGCTATAGTATCTCCCTTGTTATCCAAAATATGCCCTGTAACATTTTTGAGAGATGAACTGACTATAGACAGATTTACAAGACTATTCTGAAAGTATCTGCTGTCGTACTGTTCAACAACCTGTTCATTAATATATACGGCACATTGTCTTAATTCTTCTTTTGCCTTATTTTTTTCTCTATTCTCTGTACTGATTACAATGTAAGTACCTGTCAAAATAAGCACCATAAATACCAATGACAAATACATAAAAACCAGTTTCCAACGAATACTTTTCATACTATCACCTGTAAAATAGGTAAAACTTTAGCAATTAAAGTAGTACCCTACACCTCTTTTTGTTACAATATACTTTGGCTTACTTGGGTCATCTTCAATCTTTTCTCTCAATCGTCTTATAGTAACGTCTACTGCTCTGACATCGCCAAAATATTCGTATCCCCATACTTTTTCAAGCAAGTTTTCTCTTGTGAAAATTGTAGGAGTCTGAGTAGCAAGGAAAGTAAGAAGTTCAAATTCTCTTAAAGTAAGATTTATAACTTCTCCTCTCTTTGTAACTTCATATCTGTCAAAGTCTATGTTCAAATCACCATAAACCTGATTATTTCCGTCTTTTTCATTATTTGTCACAGGGGCAATATCTGAACGACGGAGGTTTGCCTTTACTCTTGCAATAAGTTCTCTGTTGCCAAAAGGCTTTGTAACATAATCATCTGCACCCATTTCAAGACCTACAACCTTATCCACTTCATCAGCTCTGGCTGTAAGCATAATAATAGGCACATTACTTTTTTCCCTAATTTTACGACATACTTCATATCCGTCCATTTTAGGCATCATAATATCAAGTAACAATAAATCAGGGTTTTCACTTTCAAATTTTTCAAGGGCAACTTCGCCGTCCTCTGCCGTAACAACGTCATAGCCCTCTTTTTTTAGATTATAAGCAAGCATAGTAACAATACTAGCTTCATCATCAACAACTAAAATCTTAGCCATTTAAACACCTTCCTACCTACTTTATTTAAACTGCCGAATTATTAGCAGTAAAACTCTCTTTATGTTATAATTATATCGTTTTTTCAGCTATTTATCAAGTACATATTGAATTACAAAACTTGAAGAAAATGTTTATATATGGTACAATTCATAATGACAAAAATCACTAAAGGAGTGCTTTTATGCAACTACCAGAACAGGTAAAATTTATAATTTCAGAACTTAACAAAAATGGCTACGAGGGATATATCGTAGGCGGATGTGTAAGGGATTATCTTATGGGTATTCCACCTCACGATTATGACATTACAACTTCTGCACTTCCAGAGGAAGTAAAAGCTATTTTTCCACATACAGTAGACACAGGTATAGAACATGGTACTGTAACTGTCATTATTGACAAAATAGGTTACGAGCTTACTACCTACAGAATTGACGGAGAATACAAAGACAACAGACACCCTGAACAGGTTATTTTTACAGATAAATTGGCAGGAGATTTAAGTCGCCGAGATTTTACCGTAAATGCCATTGCCTACAACGACCAAAGAGGTTATGTAGATATGTTTGGTGGTATGGAAGATATAAAAAAGGCTATAATAAAAGGTGTAGGCAAGCCATCTAAAAGATTTCAGGAAGATGCTTTAAGAATGATGAGAGCATTGCGTTTTTCTGCACAGCTTGATTTTTCAATAGAAGAAAATACTATGCTTGCCCTTAAAGAAAATGCACATCTTATTAAAAACATAAGCATTGAAAGAATAAGAGAAGAATTTTTCAAACTCATTATTTCTGACCACAACGAAAGACTTGAGCTTTTATATGAAAGTGGTATGTTGCCTTATTTCTTGCCGGAATTAGAACAAATAATTGAGGATAAATCCATTTCTTACAGCACTATAAACACATTAAGTAAAGATATTTGTGTACGTCTTGCCTATGTTTTCCACACATTAGACAGTGACAATGTAAAAAAAATACTTCACCATTTCAGAACTGATAACAAAACAAACAAAATTACTTCACAGCTTGTAAAACACATTGACTTTGAAATAACAGACAAATATTCACTTCGTAAACTCATCAGTATTTTAGGTGAAAATACAGAACACGAAATAGAAATTATGGGTGCTGTCAAAGGCATAGATACATCAAAGGCAAAGGAAATGTACAACGAAATAATTTCAGCCGGAGATTGCTGTAATCTAAAATCTCTTGCCATAAATGGAAACGATTTAAAGGAATTAGGCATTGACCATGGAAAAGAAGTTGGAGAATATTTAGCAAAAGCTCTTGACTTTGTACTGAAAAATCCTCATAATAACCAGCGAGAAAAAATTATGGCATTTTTAAGGAGGTAAACTATAATGACTACTGCTTTAATTACAGGTGCTACAAGTGGCATAGGTCGTTCTATGGCTTTGGAATTTGCAAAAAGAGGTTACAGACTTATTCTTGTAGCAAGAAACCAACAGGCTTTATGCACACTTGCCAAAAAGTTAAATACAAAGGTTAAAGTTTTGGCTTTGGATTTAAGCAAGCCGGAAAATTGTTTTTTACTCCATAAAAAGACAAAGGGAATTAATATTGATATTCTTGTAAATAATGCCGGTTTTGGTGCTTTTGGCGAGTTTTACAAAACCGACCTTAACAATGAACTGAATTTAATTGACCTTAATATTAAAGCTGTTCAGATTTTGACAAAACTCTATTTGAGAGATTTCAGACAGAAAAACAGAGGTTATATATTGAATACTGCCTCTCTTGCCGGCTTTTGTGTAGGTCCTCTTATGGCAACATACTACGCAAGCAAAGCCTATGTTTTAAGACTTACGCAGTCAATAAAGCAAGAGCTTGAACATGAAAATTCCAATGTTCATATTTGTGCTTTATGCCCTGGTCCTGTAGATACAGGTTTTAATAAAAGAGCCGGCGTAAGTTTTAGTATGAAACCATTAACAAGTGACTATGTAGCAAAATATGCTATAAGAAAAATGTTTCAGAAAAAAACTGTAATTGTCCCTGGTATAGTAGGTAAATTTTCTGCCGTTGCGTCTAAACTATTGCCAAGTTGCATTATAGGCAAAGTATGTTACGAAATACAAAAAAACAAAAGCAAATAAAGTAGGAGGATTTAAAAATGGACAAATTTATGAAAATAGCTATTGATGAAGCTTATGAGGGTATAAGAAAAGGCGACGGTGGTCCTTTTGGTGCTGTTATTGTAAAAGACGGTAAAATTGTAGGTAAAGGTCACAACTGTGTTGTTAGCAAAAAAGACCCAACTAACCACGGTGAAATAATGGCAATTCACGATGCTTGCAAGAACCTTGATACTTTTGACCTTTCTGGTTGCACACTTTATACTACATCAGCTCCTTGCCCAATGTGTTCTGCTGCTATTATGTGGGCAAACATTGAAAAGGTTTACTATGGCTGTACTATTAAAGATGCAGAAAGCATTGGCTTTAGAGATAGCGACTTCTTTGCTGTATTAAAAGGCGAGAAAGAAGGTATTGAAACTTTGGAAACCGGCAGAAAAGAATGTCTTGAGCTTTTCAAAGAATACGACAATATGGATAAAACAATGTACTAATATAGAAAAAGGCTGTTTAGGAAAATCCTAAACAGCCTTTTTTTACACATTTTCTTTTTTATCTTCTTTTCCGTTATATATAAACATAATTATTGAAATACCACAGATTATAATATATCCAAGAACAGAATAAATATCCGGAATTTGGGCAAAGAAGAAAAATCCCAAAATCGCAGCAAATATTACCTGTGAATAGTCATAAACTGAAATTTCCTTAGCAGGAGCATTTGTATAGGCAGCAGTAATAGAGAACTGACCACCAGCAGCTGCTATACCGGCAAGTAAAAGAGAGCCTAACTGCCACCATTCCATGTGATGATAGTTAAATATCAAGTATGGCAATACTACAACACAGCTAAAAGCAGAGAAGAAGAACACAATAAGAGGTCCTTTAACTCCCTTATTACCTAAAGCTCTAACACAAGTATAGGCAACACCTGCACCTAAGCCACCTATCATACCAACTACGGCCGGAACAGTGTGGCTAAAGTCCATACTAGGCTTTATTATAAACAAACTACCTGTAAAGGCAATAATAACACCTAACACCTGAAAAACCTTTGGCTTTTCCTTTAATATAAATATTGAAAAAATAACTGCAAAGAAAGGTGACAACTTATTGAGCATTGAAGCATCGGCAATATTCAAGTGGTCTACTGCATAAAAATTGCCCAAAATACCCATTGTACCCATTATTGAACGAGTTAAGAGAAGTGGCATATCTTCCCATCTATAACTAAAGCCAACTCCTGACCTCATAAGTACAACAAATGCTACAAAAACAGCTACAAGATTACGGAAGAAACTTTTTTGCACCGTTGGCAAATCTCCCGAAAGTCTTACAAAACAATTCATAAGGGCAAAAAACATAGCTGCCAATATTATAAATAAAATACCTTTTTGCTTTTTAGTTAAATTTTTCATATCAATCAGCTTTCCAGATTATTCTTCTACTTTTTCAGTTTCGCTTTCTGCTACTTCTTCACCTGTTGGAATATAGTCAATAACAGATTCAAGACCATAGTGTTCACGAATTCTATTTTCAATTTCGAGAGCTATATCAGGATTTTCAGTTAAATACTGTTTTGCATTTTCACGACCCTGACCTATTCTGGCATCGCCGTAGCTATACCAAGCTCCTCCCTTTTGTATTATATCAAGATTTGCACCTAAGTCAACTATTTCTCCAACATGACTTATACCCAAACCGTACATAATATCAAATTCAGCTGTTCTGAAAGGAGGTGCTACCTTGTTTTTAACGATTTTAGCCTTTGTTTTATTACCTATAATTTCAGTACCATTTTTAATAGCTTCGCCCTTTCTTACTTCTATTCTGACAGAAGCATAGAATTTAAGAGCCTTACCACCAGTTGTAGTTTCTGGGTTACCAAACATAACGCCAATCTTTTCTCTTAACTGGTTAATGAATATGATAATACAATTACTTTTTGATGCAATAGCTGTAAGTTTTCTAAGAGCCTTACTCATAAGTCTTGCCTGTAAACCTACGTTATTGTCACTCATTTCGCCGTCAATTTCTACTCTAGGAACAAGGGCTGCAACAGAGTCTATAACAATAATATCCATAGCACCTGAACGAACCATTGCTTCAGCAATATCAAGAGCCTGTTCACCATCGTCAGGCTGCGAAACATAGAGATTGTTAATATCTACACCAAGTTTAGCAGCATATGAAGGGTCAAGAGCGTGTTCTGCATCAATGAAACCTGCAATACCATTTGCCTTCTGAACTTCTGCTACCATATGAAGTGCAAGTGTTGTTTTACCACCACTT
>UQYD01000064.1 GCA_900545305.1 uncultured Eubacterium sp. | reverse complement strand
CGATAGTGCCATACTATTATTTGATAGTGATGAAGCAGGTGTTAAAGCTGTTTTACGTGCTATCCCAGTTTTAAAAAACGCAGGATTAAAAGTAAAAGTTCTTCAGGTAACAGATGCTAAAGATCCTGACGAGTACATAAAAAAATTTGGATCTTCAGCTTTCGGTGAATTATTGAAGACATCCAAGAGCCATATTTTATTTGAAGCCGAACAAATACAAAAAAAATATGACCTTACACTACTGGAAGATAAAATTGCATTCACTAACGAAATTGCTACTTTATTATCAAATGTCGAAAACTCTATTGAAAAAGATGCTTATTTGAAAGAAGTTTCTAGGATAACTCAAATTGATATTTCCGCTATTAGAGACCAAATTAATTCAATTAACGGTACATCTGAAAATAATATTGAATATTCAAATATAAATAAAAGAATTTCCGATAATGGTGTTGATTTAGCTAGAAGGGGCATAATAAATCTTGTAGTTTCTAATAAAGCTATTTATGAGGCAATAAAAGATAAATTGTTACCAAAAGAGCTCGTAAACCCTATTTATATAAAAGTTTTGGAAATAATCTATAATTTATACAAGGAAAATAAACCTGTTTTGCCGAATAGTATAGTAAGTAACTTTGAAACTGTTGAAGAACAAAACAATGTATCTAAAATTTTTGTGTTGGAAACAAATTTTTCTATCGAAGAAAATGAAAAGGCTTTAAATGACCAAATAAAAAAAGTAAAAGAAGCCTATTACAACAAATTAATAAGTGAAAGTATGGATAGTCCAGATATTTTGGAAATTATAAAAGAAAAGCGAAATATCTCAAAGTTGCATATATCACTTTCAAATGGTTAAACTATAAAACATACGAGGAAGGAAGGATAGCGTGAAATCCACAGATGAGGCAGTATTTGCTGCTAAAATGAAAGGTCTCATGGCACTTGCAAAAAAGAAAAAGAGAATACTTGACAATAAGGATATTGAAGAACAACTTTCTGATATTGAATTAGACCAGGAACAAATCGATAAGGTGTACGATTATCTTGAATCTCAAGGAATAGATGTAGTTTCTAACATCGAACTTGAAGAAGAAAATCCAGAAGATAAAGAACTTGATTTATCTATTGCAGAAAATAGCATTAACATTGATGACCATGTAAGAATGTATTTAAAAGAAATTGGTAAGGTAGCACTTCTCTCTGGCGATGAAGAAATTGAGCTTGCTAAGAGAATTGAAAACGGAGATGAAGAAGCTAAGAGACGCCTTGCTGAAGCTAACTTAAGATTGGTTGTTAGTATAGCTAAAAAGTACGTGGGTCGTGGTATGTTATTTTTGGATTTGATTCAGGAAGGTAATTTAGGTCTCTTGAAAGCTGTCGAAAAATTTGATTATCGCAAAGGCTATAAATTTAGTACCTATGCTACATGGTGGATTAGACAGGCTATTACAAGAGCTATTGCAGACCAAGCTCGAACTATAAGAATTCCTGTTCATATGGTTGAAACTATTAATAAACTTATCAGAGTTTCTCGTCAGTTACTTCAGGAATTAGGTCGTGAACCTACAGATGATGAATTAGCTGCCGAAATGCAAATGCCAGTAGAAAAAGTACGAGAAACAAGAAAAATCGCTCAAGAGCCAGTTTCACTTGAAACTCCTATAGGTGAAGAAGAAGATAGCCATTTAGGAGATTTTATTCCTGATGATGATATACCAGCACCGGCTGATGCTGCTGCATTTTCATTATTAAAAGAACAATTAAACGAAGTCCTCAATACTTTAAATGAGAGAGAAAGAGATGTTCTTAGATTGAGATTTGGTCTTGTAGATGGAAAAGCAAGAACTTTAGAAGAAGTGGGTTCTCAGTTCAACGTTACTAGAGAAAGAATACGTCAGATTGAAGCAAAGGCATTAAGAAAGCTTCGTCATCCAAGTCGTAGTAAAAAACTCAAAGATTATTTATAAGATATTATGGGCTGCCCTGAACTTGGGCAGCTTTTTTAAACATAGGAGGGTTATTTTTTGTTATCTAATAGATTAAAAAATGTAGTCTCACAAGTCAATACAGGGAATTTGATTGCTGATATAGGTACCGACCATGGTTATGTTCCTATTTATTTAATTAAAAATTCTATAGCAAAAAAAGCTATAGCAGCTGATATTAGCAAAGGATCTTGTGACAAAGCTAAAACTAATATTTCTTTATACGGATTAAATGACAAAATAGACGTTAGATGTGGCAATGGATTAGAAATAATAAAAGATTCCGAAATAATAGATACAATAATTATATCTGGAATGGGTGGCCTTTTAACTATAGATGTTTTAAAGTCTAACGAAAAGGCTGTAAAGAATGCAAACCAATTAATATTGCAACCTCAAAGAGATATAGAAAAGGTAAGGGCATACTTACATAGCATCAATTATAAAATAATAAACGAAGAGATGCTTATGGAATCTGGAAAATATTATACAATAATTAATGCTGTAAAGGGTTCTGACGAAGAATATTCTGAAATAGAGTATTACTTTGGTAAATTTTTATTAAACAAAAAGTCAGCTGTTTTAAAGAAATTTATTGACCATGAATATAAAAAAATAAACATCGTATTAGATAATATATCTAATAATGCAGTTGAAAATGCAGATGAGAGAATATCTCAACTTAAACACTTAAAGAGTTTATATGAGGAGGCGTTAAAATGTCTGTAAAATGTCACGAGATAATATCAGCTATGGAAATTCTTGCTCCTAAAAACTTAGCAGAAAGTTGGGACAATGTAGGTCTTATGCTCGGTAGCCAAAATGATAATATAAATAAAATTCTTTTTGCTTTAGATTGTAGTGAAGCTGTAATTGATGAGGCAATTGAAATTGGTGCAAATATGATAATTACTCATCATCCATTTATTTTTAAAGCCCTAAAAACTTTAGATTTTGATACTCCAATTGGTAAAAAAATAAAAAAAGCAATAAAGAATAATATTAACATATACTCTGCCCATACAAATTTGGATATTGCTGAAGGTGGTACCAACTCAACATTAAGCAATATCTTAGAATTAAATAATGTTACAGGATTATTTAGAACAGGAGAATCTTCATTTTTAGGTAAAATAGGTTATTTAAAATCTGAAATGACATTGAGTGAGTTAGCCTTCCTTGTAAAAGAAAAATTAAACTTAAATCACTTAGTTATTTCTGGTGATAAATCTACTAAAATAAAAAAAATTGGTCTTTGCACAGGAAAGGGCACAGACTCTGAATTTATGCAAATTGCAAAAAAGAATGACTGCCAATGCTATATAACAGGAGACTTAGGCTATCATGATGCTCAATACGCTCAAGAAATAGGATTATGTGTTATAGATGGAACTCACTATTTTACAGAAGTAATAATAGTGCCTGTATTATGTGAATATATTAAAAGTAAAATATCCAACATAGAATGTGTATGTTCAAAAGTTAATGGTCAAACACTAGATATAATATAGAATATATTAGGGGGGATTTTTATGGATTTACATAAAGTTCATATAGTAAATTGTAATCAAGATATTGAAATTGAAGATGGAACATCTTTACTTGAATTAAGTAAGGATTTTTCTGACCTATTTGAAAGCCCAATACTTGTTGCATCAGTAAATCACAATCTTTGTGACTTAAATTATAAAATCTGTTCCAATTCACATATAGAATTTTTTAATATTGATTCTAATTATGGATTTAGAACATATCAAAGCAGCTGTATGTTTATATTAGTTGCTGCTATTCACAAACTTTATGGAGACAAAGTTTCCTGTTGGGTTGAACATTCCATAAATTATAATTTCTATTGTACTTTAAACAGTCTTGATGTAACCGAAGAAAATTTATACAAAATAAAAAAATGTATGCTGGATATTATCAAAAAAGATTACGAAATTGAAAGTTGTTCATTCCCAATAGAAGATTGCTATGAAATATTCAAAGAAAATAATCTCATAAATAGATTGCAGTCATTGAAATTTGTTGAATCTGGAATCATAAACTTGTACAAATTAAAAGATTTTTATGATTTCTTTAATGATAAGATTGTACCATCTACGTCATATATTAAAAAATTTGATCTAAAAAAATTTGAAAATGGTTTTCTTCTTATATTTGCAAACAAAGAAGATTCTAATAAATTAAACGATGTAAAAAAATATCCTAAATTAACAACTGTTTTTAATGAATATGAGGAATGGTCCCGAATTTTAAGAGTATCAGCATTACCAAGCCTTAATAAGTTGATTTGTTCAGGAAAAACAAAGGATATAATTTTTACTGCTGAGGCTCTCCATGAAAAAAAGATTGCTGAAATAGCAGACAAAATAAATAAGCAAAACAAGAAAATTGTTCTTATAGCCGGACCATCTTCATCTGGTAAAACAACTTTTGCTAAACGATTAGCTATACAACTTATAGCAACAGGTAAAATTCCTCAAGTAATATCATTGGATGATTACTATAAAAATAGAGATGATGTTCCTGAAGATAGTAATGGCAGGAAAAACTTTGAAAACCTTTCATCTCTTGATATCGAGCAATTTAATATGGATATGCTTAATTTATTAAAATACCAACCTGTAGATACTCCTTTATACGATATGGCAACTGGGTTGAGAAAAGTTGAATCTAAAAAAATTCAATTGGAAGATAATTCTATATTAATAGTTGAAGGCATACATGGTATAAATGAACAGTTGACTATAGATATTCCAAAAGAGGATAAATTTAAAATTTATATTAGTGCTTTAACACAGCTAAATATAGATGAGCACAATCGAATAGCAACTACTGATAACCGATTAATCCGACGTTTAGTCAGAGACCACTATTTTAGAGGTTTTGACTTACGAACAACTATAAATATGTGGCCAGATGTTTTAGCTGGAGAAAGAGAAAATATATTCCCATATCAGGAACAAGCAGATGCTATATTTAATTCTGCTTTAGTTTATGAACTTAGCGTTTTAAAATTAATGGTTGAACCATTACTATTTAATATTGACAGAACTGATTCAACTTATTTAGAAGCAAGGCGATTGCTAAACTTATTAAATAGTTTTATTGCCATCCCTGAAACTGATGTTCCAAGTAATTCAATTTTAAGAGAATTTATAGGTCATAGTTGTTTTTACTAAAAATAAGCTCTCATACCAGCTTATCTGCATATGAGAGCTTATTTTTTTATAAATTATCAAAAAGGTTTGCCATTTCTATAGCTGTAACTGCTGCATCATATCCCTTATTACCAGCTTTTGTTCCAGCTCTCTCAATAGCTTGTTCAATATTATCTGTAGTAACTACACCAAATATAACAGGTACCTCTGTATTCATTCCTGCTGTAGCAATTCCCTTTGATACTTCAGCACAAACATAGTCATAATGAGATGTAGACCCTTTGATTACAGCACCAAGACAAATAACTGCATCGTATTTATTACTTTTTGCCATTTTTTGAGCAACTAAAGGTATTTCAAATGCACCAGGAACCCAAGCCACAGATATATCATTTTCGCCAACACCATGTCTGATAAGGGCATCTTCAGCACCACTTAAAAGTTTAGATGTTATAAATTCATTAAATCTTGATACAACTATACCATATTTTTTGCCATTACTAACTAATTTTCCTTCATACACTTTCATTTTCTTAAGCCTCCAATTTTAAAATATGTCCCATTTTATTTTTCTTTGTTTCCATATAGAAATCAGCCTCTGAGGAGTGTGCAACTTCTATTGGAATACGTCTATTTACTACTATTCCAGCTTCTTGAATTTTTTCAATTTTATCTGGATTATTAGTCATTAAATTAATAGATTTTACACCTAAATCTTCTAAAATCTGTCCTGCACAATTATATTTTCGTAAATCCTCCGGAAAACCTAATGCTAGATTTGCTTCCACAGTATCCATACCATTTCGCTGTAATTCATAAGCTCTCAACTTATTTATTAATCCAATTCCTCTGCCTTCTTGCTCCATGTATAACAGAACACCTCTTTTTTCTTTTGCTATATTTTTTAAAGCAAAATCTAACTGCTGTCCACAATCACACTTTAAAGAGCCTAATGTATCTCCTGTAAGACATTGTGAATGAATTCTTGCTAAAACAGGTTCTCCATTATCTATATTTCCCATATATAAGGCTATATGTTCTTTACCTGTTTCTCTATCATAATATCCAGAAACATCAAATATACCATACTTAGTTGGTAATTTTGTAGTTATAGCTTTTTCTATTACTTTTACATTATTTTCAATATATTCTATAAGACTTTTAATAGTTACTATTCTCAAATCATATTTTTTTGCAATTTCCATTAATTCTGGTGTCCTTGCCATATGTCCATCTTCAGCCATAATCTCACAGCATATACCAATTTCTTCAAGTCCTGCAAGTTTCATAAAATCAACTGTCGCTTCGGTATGACCATTTCTTTCTAATACACCCATTGGCTTAGAAATAAGAGGGAATACATGTCCAGGTCTTCTAAAATCGCTAGGTTTTGAATTTTTATCAGCCATTTTATTTACAGTAAATGCTCTTTCAAAAGCAGATATTCCTGTTGTAGTATCCATGTGATCTACACTTACTGTAAAAGCTGTTTCATGGTTATCAGTGTTATTAGCTACCATAGGGTCTAAGCCAAGTCTTTTGGCTATTTTTTCTGAAATAGGGGTGCAAATAAGACCTTTTCCATATGTAGCGATAAAATTCATTGTCTCTCCAGTAACTTTTTCCCCTGAAACAATAAAATCTCCTTCATTTTCCCTGTCTTCGTCATCTACTACTATTATAATTTTTCCATTTTTAATATCCTCAATCGCTTCTGGAATAGTGTTAAAACTATACATCATATTACCTCCTAAAAACCATTTTTTATTAAAAATTCTTCTGTTATTTTGCTTTCTTTTTTCTTTGGTTTATATAACTTTTCTATATATTTACCAACTATATCATTTTCCAAATTTACTTTATCTCCAATATTCTTAGACAAAAGAGTAGTATTATTTTGCGTATGTGGTATTACTGACACTTTGAAAATTTCTTCATTAATATAAGCAACCGTTAGGCTTATACCGTCAATAGCTATAGAACCTTTTTCAACAATATAGCTTAGTATTTTATCATCAGCTGTTATACTATACCAAATAGAAATTCCATCTTTTGTTATATTTCTAATTATTCCTGTTCCATCTATATGTCCACTAACAATATGCCCACCAAAACGTCCATTCGCAGGCATAGCTCTCTCAAGATTAAGCAAATCACCTTTTTTCATAGAACCTAAATAAGTTTTATTTAAAGTTTCATTCATAACGTCAACTGTGATTGAATTAGCATCAAATTCTGTAACTGTAAGGCATATACCATTTACAGCAATACTATCGCCTAAATTTACGTCTGATAATATTTTTTCACATTTAATCTTTAGTCTATTTCCAGGATTAATAATGCTACCAACTTCTTCAACTATTCCTGTAAACATTTAATTCCTCCATATACCAATATATC
>UQYD01000063.1 GCA_900545305.1 uncultured Eubacterium sp. | reverse complement strand
CTTATAGTTAACATATTTATCACCTCATAAAGAGTATTGACAAAAATAAAAGAGCGTAGACTTTGTCTACGCTCTGAGCCTATCAAATTAATTGATAGGCTTTTTTTTTGAAAGGTTGTGATATATGTGAAATGGGAAATTTATAAAAATTTAAAATTTCTTAGGCAAGAAAAAAATTTAACAGTTGATGAATTATCTAAATTATCGGGAGTATCAAAAGCGAAGATACTTTCTATAGAAAGAGAACTTTCTTTCGAGCATAATATAGAAGATATAGCAAGGTTAGCTTTAGTATTAGATGTAACTGTAGATGATTTTGTGTGTCAAAAGTTCTATGAAGAATAGAGGTGATTTTGTGGAATTAATGATTTCAAGGAATGTAAGAAATTATAGAGAAAGTAATTCTTTAAGCATAAAAGAAACATCAGAAAAAATAAAAATCAATTATAAGATGGCTCAAAATATAATATCTTGCAATAGAAATAATATTAGATTAGAAGCAGTTTATAATATAGCGAGGTCTTTAAATATTAGTATAGATGATTTGCTATTTAAAAATATATTCAAAAATTAATTTATGAACCCAATACAACGCAAGAAAGAGGTGTAACTTAAGGATGACAATTATTGTCCAAAATGTAAATCAAGACATAAAAATGCATAGAATATGGGACTAAATATGAATTATATGAGTAATAAGGAAAAAATTACAAAATATCATTGACGAACTGACATATTTTTGATTTTATATATAAAAATATATTGAAATGTATTTAAATGTATTGAAAATAACAAATTAAAATAATAGATTTGGGAGAGTATGTTATGAAAAAATTATTCAATATGGATGCAAAGAAAAGAAATATAATAGTTGCAAGTATATTAGGAGTTACTATAGGTGGATTAAGTATGTTTGGATTAAATCATAAAAATAAAGAGTTAGTTCAAAAAGAAAAAATACAACAAGAAGAATTAGCACAACAAGAATCAGAAGAAAACAATAAAAATAAAGATGAAGAAGAGTTAAAAGCAGAAGTAAGTAATGAAGATGAAGCAGTTGAAGAAAAAATTGCAGAAGATATAAATATCGAAAAAGAAGAAACTAATGTAGTAAATAATGTAAATAATGCTAAAACAACGACTACACAACCAAATACTGTAAGTAGAAATAAAGAAACTGCAACACAATCAAGTAATTCAAGTACTACTAAAGAAACTACTACACAAGTAACTATTTCAAATAATAACAATAATAACAAGGAAAATACAAAACCAAGTGCATCATCAAACGATGATTCTTATTCAAATGTTGATTGGGATAAGGTAGGAGAAGTATTTGAAAACTCAAATTGGACTCAAATTGGTTCGGGGTATATAGACGGTCCGAATGGAAATACTTGGGAAAAGTATGAAGGTGCTTATGATGGAGATATAAAATCTGAAAATATTTATGGTAAATAATAAAAAAGAGATATTCAAATTTTATTTGAATATCTCTTTTTTTATTTAATTGATAAGATTTGGAGGTGTAAATATGAAAGTATATAAAAAAATATTAAGTATTTTATTATTAGTTGTATTAAGTTTTAATACTGTAATTGCTTTAGAAGCGAGAAGTGCTAAAATAGAATATATTGGAAAAGTTACTTCATCTACAGGTTCAACGGTAGGTAGATTTAAGGTAAATGGACAGTGGGCATTTTGTGTAGACCATGCTAAAACTAGTCCTCCGAGTAATACTTCGTATGACTCGGGTTCTATTTATAATAATGAATCAATAAGAGCTATTTTATATTATGGATATGGAGGTATAGGAAATGAAATAGGTACTAGTAATGATGCATGGGTTGCAACAACCCTAGCCTTAGATTCAGTAATGAATAATAATGATTCAGCATATCGAAGAAAGATACCTGGATATTCTATTTTAATGGATCATGCACAAAAAAAGGATGCACCAAGTACAGATGCTTCTTTTAGCAAAAGTAGTGTAACTAGTTCTGTATCGGGAGATAGGCAAGTATCAGAAACTATAACTTTTAATGCTGATTATAGAAATTCAATTACTTTAGCTGTTCAATCGGGAACTACTATAGTAGTAGATGGTAAGTCATATACAAATGGAAATGTAACTATTAACGGTGGACAATCATTTTATATAACAGCACCTTTAGACTATTCAAACAATGTAGTTTACTCTAATATAAAACCTTCTCTAAAAATATATCAATCTATATTGTATATGCCAACCAGCTCTAAATATCAAAGGTTAGGACAGGGAATGGAACAAGACCCACCTCCGATACAAAATTTAAGTGTTGAGTTTAAGGCAAGGCAAAGAAATATTACAGTTTTACATAAAAATAGGCATGATGGAAGTATATTACTCCAAGAAAATGATAAAAAAAATATAGGTTCAAATTACACTTATTATCCTAAAAATCCATTATATAAAGATGGAACTACATTTATACCAGAATCAACTAATAGTAAATCTGGAACTGTGCCGAATCAAGACTTAACAATAGAGTTTTGGTACAATGCACAACAAAATATAACTATACAACATATTGACAATAGAGATGGAAGTATAATAAGTCAAGAAAATGAGAAGAAAAATCGAGGGGAACAATATAGTTATTCTCCTAAAAACGATTTAAAAAAGGGTGATTACACATATAGACCTATTTCAAATCAAGTACAATCGGGAACTGTTGGAAATAGTGATATAACAATCAAGTTCTATTATGATGTTCCTCTGATTAAAGCAGGACTTAAAAAGATTCAGATATATACTGAACAAGCTGATAAGGGACTACCTGTAAAGGTAGAGATAGATAAAAAGTATATCTATGATGAAAATATAGCCGATATGAGCAATTCAAAAATCAAATTAGGCTTATATGATAATAGTAATAATGAAGTAATTTCAAAAGAGTTTACTGCGAAAACATTACCCGAAATGTTAGACATGACAATACCTTCAACAAAGCTAAAAAAAGATTCAAGTAAATCATATACTCTAAAAATAGAGGGGTATGATTCAAATATGGTTGATGTAATAAGTAATGCAATGAGTTTAACTACAGATGGTTATACATCAAGTGAAAAAATAATAAAAGTAGATTCTTCAAAGCAAGATAATTTATCATATCGTGGAGTTGTAATGACTGAAAGAGAAGTCGGAAAAAATATGAAAGTTTATTATGAAACATTAGATATTCCTTTAGAAAGAATAAAAAGAATGAGAACAGGGTATGGATTTGAAGTGCCTTTAGATTTGACTTATATAAATGAGATAGGGTCAAATGATTTAGATTTTTCTTTTGATTTTAAAGCGCAAGATGAAATAGTAGATAAAAGTTACATTGAGTATAGTAGCAAAAATGGTGTATCTACAGTAGCTTTAGAAAATACTAGTAAAAAATCATCTACTAATAACAATGTAACTATATCAAAACAAAAATTTGAACTTCAACATATAAATGTTGAAAAAAGAACTGGTGCTTTATTTAATGACAATCAAGTAAATAATCAAGATTCAAGAATACAATATGACCTAATAGATGGTGGAAGAAAGTTTTACTTACCTATTTGGGCGAGGATTGGTGATTATCAAGCAAATGTAGAAAGTACAAAAGATATTGGTATAAATAAAATAAATGTAGAAATAGGATATGATATTAATATATATGCACATATGTATGCACATATGGATTCAGAATCTATTTTAGATGATGCAATTATTTTAGAGCCGATTGATTCAGATAACCCATTCCCTAATGGAATACCAAAAGGATGGACAAAAGAAAATCTAGACGCATTAAATGAAATGTTAGATGAGAAACTTAATAAAGGTAATTTAAGTATGTCTAGCATTTTTGGAAAGAAAAAATAAAAGTATATAAGTATTAAAATAGAACTTGGATTAATCTAAGTTCTATTTTATTGAAAATTGTTCCCTGAGAACAATTTTTAAGTTTATATATCGTAAAATTTTGAATTTCTGTGAAAGGAGTGAAAATGTGCGAGGTTTTATTTTAAATATGATTATGGTATTTGTGGGATTTTATTTGACTGTAACGGGAATGTTTTTGTCAATGGAGAGTTTCAAAAGAAATACTATAATCTTAACAATGATTGAGTCAGCAAAAATAGCAAGTGTCGTAAATTTAGATGATAGTGCAAGAGTTGAAGAAAACTATGTAGATGTTATAGACATGACATTTGAAGAAAATTTTGAAAAGTTATTTTATAAAAATTTAAATATAGATATTAATATTAAAGATATATCGTACAAGTATTTACGAGATAAAAATAACAAAATTAAGGCAGTAAGTGTTAAAGTTACTGATAGTAATGACACAGATTATAGAACCGTTTTGAAAGAAAATACGACATATTAAAATATATAAATGAAAGGATAAAAAAATATGAGTTTAGTAAATGATAATGTTTTAGATGAAATAAAGAGAGATTTAAAAGAGAATTATCCCGAGTTATACTTAGATGCATTTTTAAACATAGAAGCAAGGGAACTTATAAAAGATATATTAAAGAAAAAGCATAGTTTACTTTTAAAAGATGAAGAACGCTTAGAGTATGTAGTCCAAGAAACCGTAGGACTTGGGGTTATTGATGATATATTAACTAAGCATCCGTTAGTTACAGATATTTCTTACAATGCAACAGATTTAACTATAGAAACACCCGAAGAAAAGTTTGTATATAATGGAGAAGTTGAAGAAGATTATATAATAAAAATAATACAAAAATTCGCAAATGCCGTAGGTAAAGAATTTACGCCCAAAAGCCCGATATTAGATGCATCATTTAGTAATTTAAGAATAAATGCAGTTCATAAAGTAAATTCCCCATATGGAACAACAATGTCAATAAGGGTTACAAGACCTCGCCTTGCTTTAAATATAGATAACTTTGAAAACTTTGCTCCTATGTATGTATTAGACTTATTTAAAGCCATGATAGAAGTCGGAAGTAACATAGTTATTTCGGGTGAAGTTGGAACGGGTAAAACAGAGCTACAAAAACTATTAGTTGGATTTATCCCTTTTGACCAAAAGATAGTTACAGGCGAGGACACACTAGAAGGACATTTTAAGACGCTATATCCCGAAAAAGATATAATAAGTTGGCTTACTACAAATAATGTTTCATTTACGGATTTAATTAAGGCGGCACTAAGAAACAATCCAGCATGGATTATAATTTCTGAAACTAGAGGTAAAGAAGCATACGAGATGATTCAATCTGTTTTATCGGGACATAGAATTATAACAACTGCTCATGCAGTAAATGCAAAAGCAACACCTACAAGATTTGTGAACATGGCAAAACAAGGGTATCAAGTTGACGAAGAAGCACTTAGAGGTGATATTTATAGATATTTCCATTTTGGGATTCATATAAAAAAGAAAAAAGTAAATGGAAAAACAGTTAGGTATCTTTCTGAAATTGTTGAATACTTAGACGGTGAAAAAACAAATACGGTATTTGAAATGAAAGTTGAAGATGATAAGTTTATACCACAGATAGGTACATATAGTAATGATTTTAAAAATAAATTAATTGAATTTGGTTCAATTTATAAAGGCTTACCATGTTACAACTATTAGTAATCTGAATAAGAAAAGGAGGATAAGTCATTGATTTTCAAAAAGAAAAAAATATTAACTATAGACGAGTTAAATGCTTACAAAATAGCATATGGTAGTCCATTAAAAAGAAAAGAATTATTTTTCTCTTTAATGATTCCATTTGTAGTAGCATTTTTCTATACATTTATTTTGTTTTATAATTTGTGGCTACCACTTATAACAGGTATTTTAGCAATGATATACTCATATGCATATATCATTCCACAACAAGTAAAGAGGGGTTATGAAAATAATGCTTTTCGTGAAAAGAATAATTTTGTAAATAATATGACACAGATATTAACTAACAATGAAAAGACAGTATTACAAGCATTAAAAACTGTTGCAGACAGAGCCAATGGAGAATTTAAAGAAGATTTATTAAAGTTACAAGCAAAAATTGTTGATGGGAGTAATCAAGATATTCAAGATTCTTTTCAATGGTTAGCAAACAAATATGAAAGTGATGTAATATTCTCTTTATATGTAGAGCAATTAACTACACTTGTAATTGAAGGTAGACATAATATAGAAACTCTAAAAGACATTAAAACATATCACAATGAAATAAAAAAAAGACAAGAAAAGTTCTTTATTCAAAAACAACAAAAAGAATGGGAATTTAAGTTTATGTGTAAAGTAGGACTTCTTTTTATAGGTACTATAACAATGTCGTTTGGATTTAGTCAATTTATAGAAGTATATGCACATAATCTGATTGGGTGGGTATCTAGTGTTATATACCTATTTATATTAGCAAAAACATACCATGAATTCTTAAATAGAATGGGTGATGATAGTATTATGGAAGTACAAGTTTAAATTGGAGGTGTATATTTAAAAATGGATTTTATCACAAGGGAGAATGTAGTTTTACATGAAACGATATGGCATAAGTTAGCAGAGAAAAATTTATATAAAATGCTTAAAGAGTTAAGATATACTGATGAAATGTTTATTAACTATCAAAAAAATAGATTTAAGAAATGTTCAGTATTTTTAATAGTTGGTGTAATATTATCATTTATACAACCGTATTTAATTCTAGCAGGAATTGCTTTAGCATTACTTCAATGGACTAACGAATATAAAAGAGTAAAGAGAATTTATAATAACTCATTATTTCAAAAGCAATTAACATTTTCTAAATTTACAAGAATGTTAATACCATACTTACTTCAATCTAATTCTACTTTATACAATGTATTTAACAAAATGTTGCTTAGATTAGAAGAAGGATATGTAAAAAGTAGTTTAGAAAATCTTATAATTGAGATGAATGATAATCCAAATTCAGAAGAACCTTTTAAAAAATTTGCATTAACTGCTTCGGGAACTGACCAAGCAGTTTTATTTATGACAACATTATATGATTATCAACAAAATACATTTGATAGTTCTATTATTGAAGAACTAGGTAAAATGGCTAGTGAACAATTATTTAATGGAGTTGATGAAATAATAGATTTCAAATTAAGAAAATTTAATATGTTCCCTACTAAAATAACAATGCTTAGTTTAATAATTGTTTTTGGATATATGATTTCAACATTTATCAACTTATTTAAAGATTTTTTAATAGGAACATAATATAAATTTTAAACATGAAAGAATAATTAAAAAAGAGGTGATATTTTGTTAGAAAGTAATATAATGATAAATGTAAAATTGTATATATTTGCAATAATGACTACATTTATAGTTGCAATATCTATATTCTGTTTTGAAATACAACAAGTTAATAGTTTTAGGCAATATGTAGACGCTCAAATAGAAAGAAATGGTGGCTTAACTATAAATGCTATGAGTAATATAGACGATTATAATGAAAAACATTACAAAGGAAGATTTAGAGTAAGTAGTAATCAACTAAATCAAAAACTCCCTTTTGGCTCTATAGTTGACTATCAAATAGTAGGGGAGTATAAAATTTTATTCTTCAATCTTGGTACTCAAAGTTATCCAATTAAAGGGTCATCAATTTCACTTGTAAGATAAAAGAAGTTAGTTGAATCAAAAGACATAAATTTATGTCTTATTTTTATGTAAAAAAATGTTCCCCGAGAACAAATTTTATTAGTTAGTAAAAAATAAATTATTAATATGAAAAGGAGAGAATT
>UQYD01000062.1 GCA_900545305.1 uncultured Eubacterium sp. | reverse complement strand
TAGGAGAACCATAAGTAAGTAAATTACCTACTTTTCTATTTTTGTACATAAAAGGGGAAGTTTCTGCCGGATTTGACCAACCATAACCTGTAAAAACATAAATAAGAAAACCTATTGGTTCTACAAATTTTAATGGATTAGGTAATATCTTACCCTTTTGCTTTGGAGTATTATCTCCCTGTAATGTCGTTACAACAACCTTGCAATACTCAAAAAGTGTAAAAACTATTACACCGGCTATAGCTCTCAAGCCGTAATAAATCAATATATCCATAAAATCCCCCTAGTCCTGTATTCTCTTAAATTTCTTTTCCAATTCATACTTGCTCATTTTTATAATTGTAGGTCTGCCATGTGGGCAAGTAAAAGGGTCTTCCAGCTTAAGCAATTCCTGAATAAGTGCCTGTGCTTCACTATAACTCAATTTATCATTTCCCTTTACAGCAGCCTTACAACTCATCATAGCAATTTCATCAGCCTTAGTATCATAAATATTGGAAATATGGTTTTCGCCTAAAGCATCAACAATATCAGTAAAGAAACTTGCTCTTGTATCCTCATTAAATACCCATGGAACACTTCTTATAGCATAAGCCTTTTCGCCAAACTGTTCAAATTCAAAGCCAAATCCCTCAAGGAGCTCTCTATTTTCCTCAACAATTACCTTTTCTCTATCTGTAAGAGCCACAACGACTGGCTGTAGCAACAACTGACTTACTGTTTTCTTTTCTTTTAAGTCTTTTGTAAACTTTTCAAAAAGAACTCTCTCGTGGGCTGCGTGTTGGTCTATAAGATACATATCCTCACCTTGTTCAACTATCCAATAGGTACTAAAAAGTTGTCCTACAATCTTATAATTAGAGAAAAAAGCTTTTCTATGCTTAATTTCAGGTTCTGTCTTATATTTTGTAATATCTATTTCAGCATACTTTTCTTTTTTATTTCTAGCTGAGATTCCATATTTTTCAGGGTTTGCTACTTCTTTGCCATAGAGTATTTCCATAGCCTTAGAAATATTATTTCCACTGGAGCTTACTGGTGTTTCTGCTAATGAAATATCATTTTCTCTAGGCTTAGGCACAGCATCAACAGTTATGCCCTTATTATCATAAACAAAGTCTGCACTTTTTTCTATTACTTCCAAAGGTGTTTTTTCAGCTTCGACAGCCTTATTTTTATCTATTTCAGGTTTTACGTCATTTAAATCTAGCTGAACAACAGGAGTTTTCTTCTCTTTTACAGGCTTATCCCAAGTTACCTCAGGTATAAGTTCTTCTGCTTTTAAAACCTTTAAAACTGCTCCATAAATTAAATCATAAATAAAGTTTTCATCAGAAAATCTTACTTCTAACTTTGTCGGATGAACATTTACATCAACAGTATTTGACGGAACAATTAAATTCAATGCAAAAATAGGGAATTTACCTATCATTATTTTATTTTTATAGGCATCTTCAACAGCATTTTGCACTAAAGTAGATTTTATAAATCTGCCATTAATAAAGAAATTTTCATAATTTCTATTACCTCTGGATAATTCAGGTTTGCCAACAAGACCTTTTAGTATATAGCCCTCTTTTTCACTTTCTAAATTTAGCATTTTAGATGCTATATCCTTGCCATAAATATAGAAAAGTGAATTTTTCACATTGCCGTCACCATTTGTCTGTAACACAATATTCCCATTATTAATATATTTAATAGCAATATTAGGATGTCCCAAAGCTATTCTGTTTACTATTTCAGAAATATAGCTACCTTCTGTGGCAGGCTTTTTCAAGAATTTTCTTCTTGCAGGAGTGTTGAAGAATATATTTTTTACATAAAAAACTGTACCAACATTTGCAGCACATTCTTCTTCTCTGTCTACAACCCCACCATTTATAACTATTCTTGTACCCATTGAGTCATTTTCTGTTCTGGTAAGCATTTCTACCTGTGCAACAGATGCAATAGAAGAAAGAGCCTCTCCTCTAAAGCCAAGGGTTAAAACATTTTCCAAGTCTTCAAAGGAGTCTATTTTACTTGTGGCGTGACGCATAAATGCTGTTCTTATTTCATCTTTTGGTATACCCTTACCGTTGTCAGTAATTTTAATAACACTTGTGCCACCTTCAGCAATTTCAACTGTAATAGAGGTTGCACCGGCATCTATTGAATTTTCCATTAATTCTTTTACAACAGACGCAGGACGCTCTACTACTTCACCGGCAGCAATTTTATTTATAAGTCCATTATCCAAAAGATGAATTTTGTTCATTTAATTACCTCACTTTAAATTTTTAAGCTTTTCCTTAATGTCATAAAGTTTTCTAATAGCCTCAAAAGGTGTCATATTGTTTACATCGAGAGTATCCATTTCTTCCTTGAAATCATTAATAAATGTAACCATAGGGTCAATAGGCTTTTCATTATACTTAAAGTCCATATCCTCTGAAACCCCTACATTGCCACTATTAAGATTTTCAAGAATTTCATTTGCTCTGTCTACAACATTTCTAGGAACTCCGGCTAATTTAGCAACATGAACACCATAACTACGGTCTGTGCCACCGGCTATAATCTTTCTAAGGAAAATAATATCTTCTCCCTGTTCCTTTACACTTACACAGAAGTTTCTGACACCGGAAACCTTTCCTTCAAGCTCTGTAAGCTCATGATAATGAGTTGCAAACAATGTTCTAGCACCAATTTTCTGAGCAATATGTTCAAGAACTGCCCACGCAATACTTAAGCCGTCAAATGTAGAAGTACCTCTGCCAATTTCATCAAGTATTAAAAGGCTTCTGTTTGTTGCATTATTCAAAATATTAGCAACTTCTATCATTTCAACCATAAAAGTTGACTGTCCTGTTGCCAAATCGTCAGATGCACCAACTCTTGTAAATATTCTATCTACAACACCGACTTCGGCACTTTCAGCAGGAACAAAAGAACCTATCTGAGCCATAAGTACGATTAAGGCACATTGACGCATATAAGTAGATTTACCTGCCATATTAGGACCGGTAATAATATCCAATCTGTTTTCTCCCAAATCAAGGAAGGTGTCATTAGGAATAAAACTTTCCTTTGTAATCTGTTCTACAACAGGGTGTCTACCTTCTTTTATGTCGATATTGTTGCCATTATTTACAACAGGCTTAACATAATTATTCTTTTCAGCAACTGTAGCCATAGACTGCATAACGTCTACAAGAGAAACAATATAAGCAGCTGACTTAATTCTCTCTACTTGAGATGCAACCTTATTTCTGATTTCAGAAAAAATGTCATATTCAAGGGCAACAGCCTTTTCATCTGCACCAAGAATTGTATCTTCAATTTCCTTCAATTCAGGTGTAATAAATCTTTCACAGTTAGTGAGAGTTTGCTTTCTTATGTATCTGTCAGGAACCATATCCTTAAAGGAATTTGTAACTTCAATATAGTAACCAAAGACCTTGTTATACTTTATTCTAAGTTTAGATATGCCTGTTTCTTCTTTTTCTCTGTTCTCTATGTCTAAAAGCCAAGATGCTCCTTCTTCTTTTGCTGCGTGGAGCTTATCTACTTCTTCGTTATAGCCTTTTTTAATAAGTCCACCCTCTCTGACACTAAAAGGTGGTTCTTCATTTATACTGGCATCTAACAACTGATATATGTCTTCAAGAACATCGAATTTACCTACTATATCATCAATTAAAGCACAAGGGAAAGACTTAATAGCATTTTTAATATCCGGCAAACACTTAAAAGAATTTTTAAGTGAAAGCAAATCCCTAGCATTTGCTGTGGCATAGATGACCTTGCTCATAAGTCTTTCAATATCATTTATAGAAGAAAGTTGCTCTCTTAACTCTGCTCTATCGAGAACATTATTCTTAAAACTTTCTACGCAGTCAAGTCTTTTATTTATGGCATCTACTTCTACAAGAGGTTCTGTAAGCCAAGTACGCAAAAGTCTAGCACCCATTGCAGTTTTTGTTTTATCTAAAACCCACAACAATGAACCTTTCTTACTTTTCTCTCTTATAGTCTGTGTAAGTTCCAAATTTCTTCTTGAACTAATATCAAGAACCATAAATTTGTTTATACCATACTTTTTAATTGTGGTAATATGACTTAAAGCATTTTTTTGTGTTTCAAGGAGATATTCCATCAAAGCACCTGCAGAACAAACAGCCGGTCTGTCATCATCAATGCCAAAACCACATAAATTCAATGTTTTAAAGTGATTACACAAGCAAATATTTGCATTTTGATAATCAAAAGACCAATCATTATATGTAGCTGTTTTAATACCAAAAACTCTCTCTATTTGGTCGCCAAAATCTATACCGTCATTACAAATAATTTCAGACGGCATATATTTAGCTATTTCATCCATAACTTTGTTTTCGGCAGTATCCTCAAAAGATGTAACAACAAATTCACCTGTTGATACATCACAAGTAGCTACACCAAAACCGTCAACATTTTTAAAAAGGCACATAATATAGTTATTTCTGCCTTCATCAAGAATATTAGTATCTAAAACTGTACCTGGAGTAACAATTCGAATAACATCTCTTTTTACGATACCCTTTGCCTTTTTAGGGTCTTCTGTCTGTTCACAAATAGCAACTTTGTAGCCTTTTTCAATTAATTTAGCTACATAACCGTCGGCAGAATGAAAAGGAACACCACACATTGGTGCCCTTTCTTCCATACCACAGTCCTTGCCTGTTAATGTAATATCCAATTCTTTTGAAGCAATAATGGCGTCATCAAAGAACAATTCATAAAAATCGCCTAATCTATAGAAAAGAAGACAATATTTATAATCTTTCTTTATAGACAGATATTGCTCCATCATAGGCGTATACTTTCCCATAGTCTACTCCTTAGTGGCAACCACCACAAGTTGAACAACTACCTGTACAACCACCACTACTATTTTCGCTATCACCAGAAAGAGTAGCATTAAATACATTCATTACCTGACCAACGAACTTGTTAAATTGGTCTTCAGCTCTAACCATATCTGCTACAACCTGATTTTTATTAAGCTCTGCACCCATCTGGTCAAGAATTTTAACCTGTGCGTCAATTTCTTCTTCGCTTAAAGAACCATTCTGAATACCTGTTTCAAGTGTTGTTCTGAAGTTTGAATATTCAAAAAGCTGTTTCTGAGCTTCTTCGTCACCGTCAAAAATATATCTTGCATCATTAACCTTTTTACCGGCTTCACTTTCAAGTAATGCTGTTGCTAAATCTCTTGCCTTATCAAAAACTGTATTCATAATTAAACCCTTTCTCCAATTAAATAGAATGTCTTACAATCAGTTATTTTTACGTCTACTATTTCGCCAATCAATGACTTGTCAGCCTTAAAATGAACAAGTGAATTATCTTCAAGTCTACCTGTTATAAAGCTAGGGTCATTGGCACTAACATCATCAGCTAAAACCTTATAAGTTTTGCCAACCTTTTCTTTATTTATTTCAAGAATTATTGGATTTAAAACCTCTAAAACTCTATTAAAGTTCTTCTTTACAACTTCTTCATCTACCTGATTTTCCATTACAGCAGCTGGTGTACCTGTTCTCTTAGAATAGATAAATGTGAAAGCACCACTAAATCTTGCTTTCTTAACTACATCAACTGTATCCTCGATTTTTTCCTCGTCTTCTCCAGGGAAACCAACAAGAATATCAGTAGTAATAGCAATATCAGGAATTTCTTTTCTAATTTTTTCTACTAATTCAAGGTAATGTTCCTTAGTATATCTTCTGTTCATACTTTTAAGGATTTCGTTGTTACCGGCCTGGAATGGTAAATGGATATGATTACAAACCTTATCACATTCTTTCATAGCAATAATAAGTTCGTCACTTAAATCCTTAGGGTGGCTTGTCATAAATCTAATTCTTTCAAGACCCTCAATTTCATTTACTTTTCTTAAAAGCTGAGCAAAAGTAATATCTTCTTCAAGATTTTTACCGTAGCTATTTACATTTTGACCAAGGAGAGTAATTTCCTTTACACCGTCAGCTACAAGTGATTTAATTTCTCTTACAATATCTTCGCTAGTTCTACTTCTTTCACGACCTCTAACATAAGGAACAATACAATAAGAACAGAAATTATTGCAACCAAACATAATATTTACGCTGGCTTTAAACTTATACTTTCTAATAGATGGCAAGTCTTCAATAATTTCTCCGTGCTTATCCCAAATATCAAAAATTGTAGAATTTGTTTCTATATTACGATACATAAGTTCTGGTAATTTATAAAGATTAAAAGTACCAAAAACAATATCAACGTGCTTATATTTCTGTCTGATAGTTTCGATTACTGTACTTTGCTGCATCATACAACCACAAAGAGCAATTTTCATATGAGGATTTAACTCTTTTTGGTGCTTAAGGAAACCTAAGTTACCGTATACCTTGTTTTCTGCATTTTCACGAACACAGCAAGTATTATAAATTATAAAATCTGCACTTTTTTCGTCTTTAGCTTCTACATAGCCCATTTCTTCAAGCATACCAAGTATCTTTTCAGAGTCGTGAGCATTCATCTGGCAACCAAAAGTCTGAATACACATAGTTTTCTTTCTTCCTTCTGTTTCTTCAAACTTTTCATTTATGCTACGAATTTTAGCTATATATTCCTGTTGCTTTTTAAGTTCTTCGGCAGATATATTGTTTTTTCTTTCCACTATTCTTCCTCCAAATTATCACAATTACACATCATTAAATTATATCATATATTGTCATATTGTGCAAGGACATAAATTAAGGCAGATAATGTATTTTAGCCATCATTATCTGCCCATTTTTACATAATTACAAGCTATATTCCCTATTACTTTTTAGGAATATAACTTCCACTAGAGGATAAATCATTACTTCCCTGTGCTGAATTCTGAAAATCTGTAGTTGTTTCTGTTTCGTCTTGCTGTAGTTTAGCTTTTTCCAGCAAATCTTCAGGAGAAAAACAGCCTGTCAACAAACTTAAACAAAATACAAAAGGCAACAAAACCATTAATACTTTTTTCATAAAAATACCCCCTATTTAATTTTACTATAAACTTAGCCCTTATAGCTTTCTATAACCTTGCAAGTCTTTTCAATATCTTCATCACTATGTGCCATAGAAACAAACATAGCTTCATACTGTGATGGTGCAATATATATGCCATTTTCAAGAAGATAGTTAAAGAATTTAGCATACTTTTCTGTATCTGAAGAAGTTGCACTATCGTAGTCATTTACTTCTCTATCTGTGAAAAATCCACTTAAAAGAGAACCTATTTGATTTACACTTGCACCTATTTTTCTATAAGAATTGGCAATCTTTTCAGCCTTTTTCTCAAGGTCTGCATAAAGGTGCTTATTTTCCTTTAAAGCTGTAAGAGTAGCAATACCTGCTGTTGTAGCAATAGGATTGCCTGAAAGAGTACCAGCCTGATATACTCCACCTAAAGGAGCAACACAGTCCATAATTTCCTTTCTACCACCATAGACAGCCATAGGCATACCACCACCTACAATTTTACCAAGAGTAGTCATATCTGGTTTAATACCAAAGTATTCCTGAGCACCACCTAATGAGAGTCTGAAACCGGTTATTACTTCATCGAATATTAAAAGTGAACCATACTTTTCTGTTATATCTCTCAAGAACTGTAAAAATCCCTTTTTAGGAAGAACTACGCCCATATTTGCTGCAACCGGTTCTACAACAACACAAGCAATTTTATCTCCATACTTTTCAAACAATTCTTCAACAGACTTTTCATCATTGTATAACGCTACAAGTGTATTTTCTGTATA
>UQYD01000061.1 GCA_900545305.1 uncultured Eubacterium sp. | reverse complement strand
AACGTACCTGTTTTATTAGAGTTTTACTCTGATAGCTGTATTCCTTGCAAGAGAATGTCTCCAATTCTTGCAGAACTTGAAGAAGAACATACAGATATTAAGGTAAGTAAATTGAATATTAAGTTTGGAGCAGATACAGCCCGTAAGTATAATGTAATGTCTTCTCCTACAATAGTATTTTTTAAAAATGGCGAAGAAGTAAATAGAATAAAGGGTGTTGCAAAGAAAGCCGACCTTGAAGCAGTTATAAAGGAGATTGTATAATGATAGTTTTACCAAAGAGTTTTTATGATGTGATTTTAGATACAGCAAAAAAGGGTAGACCTGAAGAAATATGTGGTCTTATTGGTGGAATAAAGAATGGTGATGAAAGAGAAGTAAAAGAAATTTATGTTCTTGAAAATATTGACCATTCAAATGAACATTTTACAATGAATCCAAAGGACCAGCTTAATGCAGTAAAGGATATGAGAGCAAAGGGATATGTTCCTTTAGGAAATTTCCATTCACATCCAGAAAGTCCTTCAAGACCATCAGAGGAAGACAAAAGACTTGCTTATGATAAGGACGCTAGTTATATGATTATTTCCCTTATGGATATTGAAAATCCTGTTTTAAAGTCATTTAGAATTGTAGATAACGTAAGTACAGAAGAAGAAATTAAGTATATATAGGAGGAACTTTTATGGCAGTAGATTATAGCACCTTAAAAAAAGGTGGTTTCATGCGTCAGAAACAGAAGAACTGTTTTTCTTTAAGATTAAAATCTGTTGGTGGTCATTTAGATGCTAAACAGCTTGCAACAATTGCAGAAGTTTCTGAAAAATATGGTGATGGCTATGTTCATCTCACATCAAGACAGGGTGTTGAAATTCCTTTTATAAAGCTTGATGATATTGATGAAGTTAAGGCTGCTCTTGCAGAAGGTAACTGTGAACCTGGTGTATGTGGTGCTAGAGTAAGAACAGTTACAGCCTGTCAAGGTAATGCGATTTGTCCTAGTGGTTGTATTGATACATACTCTCTTGCAAATGAAATTAGTGATAGATTCTTTGCTATGGAATTACCACATAAGTTTAAATTTGGTCTTACTGGTTGCCAAAATAACTGTCTTAAGGCCGAAGAAAATGATATAGGTATCAAGGGTGGCATCAAACCTGATTGGGTTGAGGACAGTTGTATCAGATGTGGTGTCTGTGAGAATATTTGTCGTACAAAGGCAATCAAGTTTGAAGATGATAAACTTGTAATAGATGATAGTAAATGTAATTATTGTGGTCGTTGCACAAAAGCCTGTCCAGTCGATTCTTGGGTGAATCATTCAGGTTACATTGTATCTTTTGGTGGACTTTTTGGTAACAGAATACATAAAGGTGAAGAAATTATTCCTATCATTTATGACAAGGAAACTTTGTTTAGAGTAATTGATGCGGCAGTTGGATTCTTTAAAGAATATGCAAATGCTGGAGAAAGATTTAGATTTACTATTGAAAGAATTGGCGAAGATAAATTTAGAAAAGTAATTGAGGAGGCATATAATGGCTGATATAAAAATTGATGGATATGTAGATATTACTGATGTTGTTTGCCCTGTAACCTTTGTTAAGGCAAAGGTTGCTATAGAAGAATTAGAGGTTGGACAGGTACTTTCAGTTCATATGAATGATGGAGAACCAGTTCAGAATGTACCTCGTTCTATGAAGGAAGAAGGACATAAGGTATTAAAATTAAATAAAAATGACAATGGAACATTTGATTTAATCGTTGAGAAAGGTGAGGAATAATAAAATGAAATTAACAGTAAGTGGACAGACAAAGGAATATAAGGAAGGTTTAACAGTTGCAGAATTAGTTGTACTTGAAAATGTAGAAACTCCAGAATATGCAACAGCAGCAGTAAATGATGATCTTCATAGTGCTAGAGATTTTGAAAACATTGTATTAAAAGACGGCGACGTAGTAGAATTTCTTTATTTCATGGGAGGCGGGTGCAGATAATGGCTTTTACTAATGAACAAATAGAAAGATATTCTCGCCATATCATTCTTAAAGAAGTTGGCGTAAAGGGACAGAAAAAATTATTAGATAGCAAAGTCCTTATTATTGGTGCTGGTGGTCTTGGTGCTCCGGCAGCTATGTACCTTGCAGCAGCAGGTGTAGGTACAATCGGTATTGCTGATGCTGATGAAGTTGATTTATCAAACTTACAGCGTCAGATTATACATGCAACTAAAGATGTAGGCAAGGCTAAAGTTCTTTCTGCAAAGGAAACAATGGAAGCTATGAATCCAGATATTAATGTTAATACATATCGTACTTTTGTAAGTGCAGATAATATTATGGACCTTATTAAGGATTATGATTTTATTATTGACGGTACAGATAACTTCCCAGCAAAATTCTTAATTAATGATGCCTGTGTAATGGCTAAAAAGCCATTTTCTCATGCCGGTATTATTAGATTTCAGGGTCAGCTTATGACTTATGTACCAGGGGAAGGTCCTTGCTATAGATGTGTATTCAAAAATCCACCTCCAAAGGATGCAGTACCTACTTGTAAGCAGGCCGGTGTAATCGGTGCTATGGGTGGTGTAATTGGTAGTTTACAGGCTATGGAAGCTGTTAAGTACATTATCGGTGTAGGTGAATTACTTACAGGTTACTTACTTACATATGATGCACTTAAAATGGAATTTAGAAAAATTAAGTTACCAGAACATGTAAAAGATTGCCCAATTTGTGGTGATAACCCTACTATTCATGAACTTATTGATTATGAACAGGTAGAATGTGACGGTGTTTTATAAGGAGTGATATTAAATTGAAGTATGATACATCCTTATTACATGGAAATTTTAAAGGAGATGCAGGTACAGGTGCAACACTTGTGCCTGTATATCAGTCAAGTGCTTTTGGACAGGAAACAGCTGAACAAATAGAAAAGATTTTCCATAATAAGGCTGCTGGATTTGCATATACAAGAATAAGTAATCCAACAACAGCCTCTTTTGAAAATAGAATAACCTATCTTGAAGCTGGTATAGCATCAGTTGCAGTGTCTTCTGGTATGGCAGCCATTTCAGCTACATTTTTAAATATACTTTCTAGTGGTGATGAAATTATATCTAAAAATTCTATTTTTGGTGGAACGCTTGATTTGTTCAAGGACTTTGAAAATCTTGGTATAAAAATTCATCTTATAGACGAAATAACAGAAGATGAGATGAAGAAATATGTCAATGAAAATACAAAGGCTGTTTTTGCTGAAACTATTGGCAATCCAAAACTTGATGTAACAGATGTTAAGAATGCGTCAGAGATAGTTCATAGCTTTGGTTTACCTTTTATTTTGGATAATACAACAGCTACAACATATTTGGTAAAAGGCATTGACTTAGGTGCAGATATAATTATTAATTCAGCATCAAAGTATATTAATGGTAATAGTAACTCTATAAGTGGCGTTATTACTGACAGTGGTAACTTCAAATGGACTGTTGAAAAATATCCCATTATGAAAGATTATGTTAGGTTTGGTAAATTTGCATTTTCTGCAAAGTTAAAGAACGATACATTTAGGAATTTAGGTTGTTGTGTCAGTCCTATGAATTCTTATTACAATTCTCTTGGCCTTGAAACTTTAAGCTTGAGAATGGAAAGACATTGTAGCAATGCTCTTGCCTTGGCTGAAAGCCTTGAAGGCTTAGACGGTGTGAGAGAAGTGGTCTATCCAATGTTAAAATCTAGCCCTTATTATGATATTGCAAATAGCCAGTTTAATGGTAAGGGTGGTGGCATTTTAACTTTAAGATTGTTTACAAAGGAAAGAGCATTTGCTTTTATTAACCAGTTAAAATATGCCATTAACATAACAAATATTGGTGATACTAAAACTCTTGTTATACACCCATCTTCCACAATTTATGCTCATAGTAATGAAGAAGAACAGGCTAAAGCAGGCGTTTATGACGACCTTATAAGAGTAAGCGTTGGTATTGAAGATATTGAAGATTTGAAACAAGATTTCAAAGACGCACTTGATTATGTAAATAAAAATTATAATTATTAAGATTAAGGAGGGCGGCCTATGTATGATTGTCTAATCATTGGTGGAGGCTTAGCAGGTCTTACGGCTGCCATTTATACTGCAAGAGCAGGCCTTTCCACTGCTGTAATTGAGGGGGAACAATGTGGAGGTCAAGCAGTAATGGCAGACCTAGTTGAAAATTACCCTGGTTTTGTAGGCAGTGGATATGAGCTTGCTGAAAAAACTGAACAACAGGCTGAAAATGTCGGGGTTGAAATAATATATGATGAAATTGAGTCTGTAGATTTCGAGGGAAAAGTAAAAAAAGCAGTTGGTTTTGAAAACAGTTACGAAGGAAAATTTGTAATTGTAGCAACAGGTGCAAAGCATAAAATAGCAGGTTTTCAAGGGGAAGAAAACTTTACTGGTGCTGGCGTATCTTATTGTGCAGTATGTGACGGTGCTTTTTTTGCTGATATGGAAGTTGCTGTAATAGGTGGGGCTAATACAGCAGTAAGTGAAGCAATTTATCTTTCTAATATTTGTAAAAAGGTTTACTTAATTTATAGAAAAGATAAGTTAAGAGCTGACAATACACTGGTAGAGAGATTAAATACAAAGGAAAATATTGAAGTATTGTATAATACAATACCAGTAAAAGTAGACGGAAATGATAGTGTAGAAAAACTTATTACAGACAAAGGGGAATTATCTGTAAAAGGGGTGTTTGTAGCTGTAGGATTTAATCCGTCAACCACTATTTTTGAAAATAAGTTGGAACTTGATGAATATGGATATATAAAGACAGATAGCAATTTGGCTACTAATGTTAGTGGCGTTTTTGCAGTTGGAGATTGTAGAACAAAACAGTTAAGACAGATGATTACTGCGGCATCAGATGGTGCAAATGCAGGAACAGTAGTTGCAAAATTGGCAGAAAGGTGGTAGAATAATGAGACTGTCTAAAAAAACAATTTATGCAATTATATTAATGCTTTCTATCGTAAAATGGGAAGAAAGCGAAGTTATAACAATTAAAAAAGTGGCAGAGAGAGAAAATCTTTCTGTTAAATATCTTGAACAGGTTGTTAGTGTATTGTGTAAGTCTGGTTTTGTAAAGAGCCAGAGAGGTGCAAAGGGTGGATATAGACTTTCTAAAGCACCAGAACAATATACTGTGGGTAGCATTGTAAGAGCTATGGAAGGTGTAGTTACACCGGAAAGTATAGAAGAACCAGAGCCAATTAATGGATTCTTAAAAGGTTTGTGTACAACAGTAAATAAATATATGGATAGCGTTACAATTGTCGACCTTATTGAAGAAGAAAAAATTAGCAATAATATATTTGATTATTGTATTTAAGATATACTTACTTAATTGAAGGGAGGAAGAGGATTGTATAAGACATTGTTGGTTTTTGACAATTACGACCTCCTTGAGGATATTAAAAATTTAAGTATATGGGGAGATTCCTCTGAGTTTGAAATTACAAATGTAGTGAACGATGGGGTATCTGCCTATAGGAAAATAAGAGAAAATCGTTATGACCTAGTTATTACAGAAATTAGAATAATGGGTATGGACGGTTTACAACTTTTACGAAATGTAAAAAAAGAGGGAATATGTTCCCATATTGTGTTATGTAGTGAATTTGAAGATTTTAATTATGCTCGTCAGGGAATAATTTTAGGTGCATATGACTATTTTGTTAAGCCTTTTGATGAAACACTATTCTTTTCTATGTTTAATAGAATAAAGAATGAAACTTTTGGTGGAGAAGCAACAGGTATATACTATGCAGAAGAAGTAATGAATTACTTCGAAAGACGAGATACTGGTATTTATGATTATATTTCAAATATGATTGAAGAAGTCTATAATACAGGGAAAGATATTTTAAAGGCTGATAAAAAGGTTAGAAGTATATGCAAGGCTGTTATAGACGATGTATTTAATCATAATGATTGGCTTGATTTGTATGTTGTACAAGAGGATTTTTATAGTTTTGATGGTATAAATGAAAGAAATCAAAATTCCTATAAAAAACGTTATAAGGATATTATATGCAATCTTTTTGATGAGTATTGCGAGTTGTTTCCTAACTGCAACAACTCAAAAATTCAAGAAGTTATATTATATATATTAAATAATCCGGAAAATAATCTTAAACAAAAGGATATTGCAACAGAGCTTTATATAAATAGTTCTTATCTTAGCACAGTTTTTCCAACTCAGACTGGTATTAGATTTGTAGATTATCTTACAACTGTTAAATTAAAAAGAGCTGTGTGGCTTTTAAAAGAAACCAATATGAAAATAACAGATATAGCCGAAAGATTGGATTATAAGGATATGGGCTATTTCTCTCGCTTGTTTAAAAATAAGTATAAATTGCCACCATCTGCCTATAGATTGTCTGATGGTGATGATTACCAAATATAGGATATTATTTTAAGACTGATACTTTTTATAGTTGTCAGTCTTTTTTTGTGCTGGAAAACTATTGACAAAGTGGCATATTCTATTCAAAATTAATACAAATATAAATTTATAAATGAAATGGAGTTTTACTATGAGAAGAAAAGATAGAGAAATTACAAATTACGACAAAATGCTTGAAATAATGAAAAGTTGTGATTGTTGCAGAATTGGTTTAAATGACAAAGATGGTGTTTATATCATACCTTTGAATTTTGGATATGAAGAAAACTCAGGAACATTAACTTTGTATTTCCATGGAGCATCTGAAGGCAAAAAGATTGATTTAATAAAACAGCAAAATACTGCAAGTTTTGAAATGGATACAAAACACCAACTTGTTGAGGCAGATGTGGCTTGTAGTTATTCATATTTGTACCAAAGTATAATGGGTAAGGGGAAAATATCACTAGTATATAATTCAGATGAAAAAATAAAAGGCTTAGAATGTGTTATGTCACATTATAGTAATAGTAATACTTGGAAGTTTAATGAAGAAGTATTAAAAAGAGTTGCTGTAATAAAAATAGAAGTAACTGAATGGAGCTGTAAGGAACATTAAAGTTATTTTGTAAAAAAGTGAAAGTAAGTGCATATATGCAATTTTTATGCTTTTAAACTGCATATTTATATTTAACAAATTATAAATATCTTCATAAATTTGTAAATATTTGCCAAAAATAAATGAAATTATTGTTCGTGCGTTGATATATTTTAATAACTTTAAATTAATATTTGTGCAGGAACACAAATTTAAAAATGCAAATTTAATGAAAGTGAAATAAAATGTTTGTGCTAAATGACAATAAAATTTTCATTTATGTGCAGTTGCACAAGAATTAAAAAAATTTTGTGTTGCATTTTAAAATCAAATGATTTATAATGTACTCAACTTCAAAAAAGAAGTCATTTAGAAATAAAAATGATTTAATAAAATTAGACGAGGAAGTCGATGTTTATAAAAACACGATTTCCTCTTTTTTATTATCTAAATGAAAATGTTAAAATGAAAAGGAGCGAATTATTATGAAGAAATTTGTTTTAGCTATTACTTTGGTAATGAGTATGTTGATGACAGGTTGTGGTGGAGCTGGACAATCAAGCAGTGGTGAGGCAACAACTGAAGCAACAGGTAGCGAAGCTTCAGAATCTGGTGCAACTGGAGATGTAAGTGAAGCAACACAGAAGATTATTGATAAGGGTGTACTTAAGGTTGGTTCTTCTGGTGATTTATATGCTTACTTAGACCAGAACACAGGAGAGTTTGTTGGTCCTGATGCAGACATCATTAAGGAAGCAGCAAAGAGATTAGGTATTCCAAAGGTTGAAATGAGTCTTATTCCTTTTTCAGAACTTATTCTTAATCTTAATTCAGACAATATTGATATTATTACAGATGGTATGTATGTAAGAGAAGATAGAGCACAGCAGATTTATTATGGTGATATTTGGTATACTCAGGGTGGTGCATT
>UQYD01000060.1 GCA_900545305.1 uncultured Eubacterium sp. | reverse complement strand
TTTGTTGCAGAAGATAGTGCAGATGTATGGAGCAATAGAAATTTATTCTCCCTTGATTCAAAAGGTTTTCCAAAGGTTGTAGCTGGTGTTCCTCCTGACTATTTTAGTGCAGATGGTCAGCTTTGGGGCAATCCTCTCTATGATTGGAAAGAACATAGCAAAACTGGTTATGATTGGTGGACAAAGAGAATTGAAAATGCCTTTAAACTTTGTGACATAGTTAGAATTGACCATTTCAGAGGCTTTGAAAGTTATTGGGAAATACCTTTTGGCGAAAAAACAGCAGTAAATGGAAAGTGGAAAAAAGGCCCTAAGGAAGAAATATTCAATGTAATGGAAAATAAACTGGGCAAGTTGAATATTATTGCTGAAGATTTAGGGGATTTAACTGATGAAGTTCTTGATTTAAGAGATGAATTGGGTTTTCCGGGAATGAAAATATTGCAGTTTGCCTTTGATTCAGATGAAGCTAATGCCTACTTGCCTTTTAACTACGAAACCACTAATTGTGTTGTGTATACAGGTACTCATGATAACGACACAACTAAAGGTTGGTACAGTAAAGCAGATAAAAAAGCTACAGATTATGTCAGAAGACTTCTTAATGTATCCGGAGAGGATATAGCTTGGGATTTAATAAGAATGGCTGTGGGTTCAGTTGCAAAATATGCAGTAATTCCTATACAAGATGTTATGAATTTAGGTTCTGATGCAAGAATGAATACACCAGGTAAAGCAGAAGATAATTGGCAATTCAGATTTACTGAAGATATGTTGACAGACAATATGGCAAAGGGTATGAAGTACCTTGCAAAGATTTATAACAGATAATTATTTTGTGTGCACACTAACTAATAGTGTGCATACTTTTTTGTGCAATTTTTTAGGTGGTGTAATAAAAATTTAAAAAAATAAGTATACATATTATGGTATAATTATATCAGAGGAAAGATGTGGAATTACGGAGGGACTAAATATGAAAAAGAAATTGTTGAGTGTACTTGCTACTACAGTTTTTTGCATTGTAACAGCCACTTCAAGTTTTGGTGCAAGTGGTGTTATTAGAAATGGTAGTGTGCTTGTACCATTAAGAGGTGTTTTTGAAAACCTTGGCTTTAAGGTTTATTGGAATTCAGATACAGAAACAGCACAGATTTTTAATGAAAACTATTCTATAAGCATACAGAAAAATGCTGATACATTCGTTGTAAATGGCAAAACAATTTCGCCAGATACACCACAGACAATTATTGATGGAACAATGTATTTGCCTTTAAGAGCTTTAGGTGATGCAGTTTCTGCTCAAACAAGTTGGAATGAAGAAAATAAGTCTGCTGTTATAGAATTAAATGGCAAGAAAGTAACTGTATATACTGACAAGAATTATATTGTTGCAGGTACTTCAGAAAACCTTGATTTAAAAGAACCTACAACAAAGGTAACAGAAACTACTACAGAAACAACAACTGAAACTACTACAGAGGCAACAACTGAGGAAACAACTGGCAGTACAACAGCTACTGTTGATGAATATGCCGGTTTTGCTGGTGTTAGATATAGCTTAAGAAAACAGGTAATTGCTGATTTACAGAAAGCACAGAAGCAGTATCACGTAGGTAATGCAGATACTTTAAGTCTTATGCAGAGAGATGCCATTGTTCTTGCATCAAACCAGTGGCTTAGTATGGCAAATAGTAATGAAGAAAGAAGTTACATTGATGTAGCTACTGAATTTTATTTGAGATTTGCCGATGCAGCAAAGGCTATTGATGAATATTCAAACAGAACAAGTGATACTACATCAAAAGCTATGTATAAGGCACAGGCTGATGATTTTAAGGATAGAATGGACGCAATAGTAGATAGTTTTTCAATGTGTAAGAGTATTTCTGACGTAAACAATGTTTACAACAGTATGTATGATTTATCAAGACAGATAAGAAGATTTAATTGGTAAAACAGGGCGATATATAGATTGTTAAAATCATTATAAAAAGTATATCAATGAAAGGGGGACTATAGAAAGTTCTCCTTTTTGTTTTATTATACTTTTTTTGGTATAGTTTTCATAAATTTTTTAGTATATTTTTAAGGGAGAATTTCTGTTGAAATAAAGAATTTTTTGTTGTATAATACATTGGAATAAAAGTGCTTTATAATAAGTAGACACACATAAAATATAAAGCACCAAGTTGGAAAATAACAGTTTACATAAAAGCCTTGAGATAAGGGCTTTTGTACTGTGTAAGAATTAGAACAGGGGAATATATATGAGTTTTTATAAAGCTGGTATTGATATAGGTTCTACTACAATTAAATTTGTAGTAATGGATGAAAATAACAATATTTGTTTTAAGGATTACAGAAGACATTTATCAAATATACAGGAAACTTTACTTGGTCTTGTAAAAGATGCAAGAGAACAGTTAGGCGAATTTAAGTTTTCTTGTGTAATTACTGGTAGTGGTGGTCTTTCTATTTCTAATTGGATTGGTATGGAGTTTATACAGGAGGTTGTAGCTGTAAGTACAGCTATTACTCATGTAGCACCTCGTACTGATGTTGCTATTGAAATAGGTGGCGAAGATGCTAAGATTATTTATTTTGACGGTGGTAGCATAGAACAGAGAATGAATGGTGTCTGTGCCGGTGGTACAGGTTCTTTCATTGACCAGATGGCATCACTTTTACAGACTGATGCAGAAGGTCTTAATGAATATGCAAAGACATATAGTGCTATTTATCCTATAGCTGCCAGATGTGGCGTATTTGCTAAAAGTGATATTCAGCCACTTATTAACGAAGGTGCAGCGAAGTCTGACTTGGCAGTATCTATTTTTCAGGCTATAGTTAATCAGACTATTAGTGGACTTGCCTGTGGTAAGCCAATAAGGGGTAATGTAGTTTTCCTCGGTGGTCCATTACACTTCCTTACTGAATTGAAGGCTAGATTTATTGATGTACTTGGTCTTGAAGGTGACGCTGTTGTTGAAGTTGAAGATTCTCACCTTTTTGCTGCTATGGGTTCTGCTCTTTCATCAAAAGATGATAAGATTTTCTCTGCTGATGAAATGATAAAGGAACTTACAAATGGCAAGCACATTGCAATGGAAATAAATAGACTTGACCCATTGTTTAAAGATGAACAGGACTATAATAAATTTAAGGAAAGACACGACAAGGCAAAGGTTATAAAAGGTGACCTTGAGTCATATAAGGGCGATGTTTTCTTAGGTATTGATGCAGGTTCTACTACATCAAAATTAGCTCTTATCAGTGATAAGGGCGAACTTCTTTACTCTTTCTATGCAGGTAATGAAGGTAGTCCTCTTAAAATGGTAATGACTGCTTTAAAACATATTTACAGCATTTTACCGGAAGGAGTAACAATAAAGAAGTCTTGTGTTACAGGCTATGGTGAGGCTCTTATAAAAGAAGCTCTTATGATAGATTTAGGTGAAATTGAAACAGTTGCTCACTATAAGGCAGCAGCTTTCTTCGAACCTGATGTAGACTTCATTCTTGATATTGGTGGTCAGGATATGAAGTGTATCAGAATAAAGAATGGTGTTATTGATTCTGTTCTTTTAAATGAAGCTTGTTCAGCAGGTTGTGGTTCATTTATAGAAACTTTCGCAAAGAGTCTTAAACTCAGTGTGCAGGATTTTGCAAAGGTTGCATTATTTGCAAAAGGTCCTATTGACTTAGGTTCTCGTTGTACAGTATTTATGAACTCAAGAGTAAAACAGGCTCAAAAAGAGGGTGCAGAAGTTGCTGATATTTCAGCAGGTCTTGCATATAGTGTTATTAAAAATGCCCTTCAGAAGGTTATTAAGGTTACTGACCCAACTGATTTAGGTAAGCATATTGTTGTTCAGGGTGGTACATTCTACAATGAGGCTGTTTTAAGAGCTTTTGAAAAGATTTCAACTAGAGAAGCTGTTCGCCCGGACATCAGTGGTATAATGGGTGCTTTTGGTGCAGCCGTTATTTCTCGTGATAAGTATGTAGCAGGTGAAGAATCTACAATACTTAGTGCTGAAGATTTGGAAAATCTTGAAATACAGTCTTCACTTACTCGTTGTAAGGGTTGTAGCAACAACTGTTTACTTACAATAAACAAATTTAGTGGTGGTAGAAGATTTATTTCAGGTAACAGATGTGAAAGAGGTTTAGGTAAGGAAAAATCAGATAGTTGTGTACCTAATCTTTTCCAGTATAAATATGACAGACTTTTTGATTATGAGCCTATTCCGGAAAATGAAGCTAAACGTGGCGTAGTAGGTATTCCTAGGGTTCTCAATATGTATGAGGATTTCCCACTTTGGTTCACTTTCTTTACAAAATTGGGATACAGTGTAAAACTTAGTCCAAAGAGTAGCAGAAAGGTTTATGAAATGGGTATAGAGTCTATACCTAGTGAGTCAGCCTGTTATCCAGCTAAAATAGTACATGGACATATTATGTCACTTATAAATGACGGCGTTAAGTTTATATTCTATCCTTGTGTAGCTTATGAACATAAAGAAATAAGTGGAGCAGATAACCACTATAACTGTCCTATTGTAACAAGTTATCCGGAAAATATTAAAAATAATGTTGAAGAAATTAGAGATTACAACATAGATTTCAGAAATCCGTTTATAGCTCTTAGCTCAGAAGAAATATTTGCAGACAGAATGGCTGAAATTTTTGGAGATATTCCAAAGAGTGAAGTTAAGGAAGCTGCAAAGGCTGCTTGGAGAGAAGAACAGAGATTTAGAGAAGATATGCGTAAGAAGGGCGAGGAAACAGTAAAGTATATTAAGGAAAATAATATGACTGGTATTGTTGTAGCCGGTCGTCCTTACCATATTGACCCAGAAATAAATCACGGTTTACCAGAACTTATTACAGGCTATGGTGTTGCAGTTCTTACGGAAGATAGTGTTGCACATCTTGGAGATGTTGAAAGACCTTTAAATGTTCGTGACCAATGGGCATACCATTCAAGACTTTATGCAGCAGCAAGTTTTGTTCGTGAACAGGAAGATATTGAACTTATACAGCTTAATAGCTTTGGTTGTGGTCTTGATGCCGTAACTACTGATGAAGTACACGACATACTTAATGCTTATGGCAAAATTTATACAGTTCTTAAAATTGATGAAGTAAGTAACTTAGGTGCAGCCAGAATAAGAATACGTTCGCTTTTTGCTGCTCTTGAAGAAAGAAGAAATAAGAAATTTAAGCCTAAGAAACTTGTTGAAAAGGAAAGTAGAGTTGTATTTACAAAGGAAATGAAGAAAACTCATACTCTCCTTATGCCACAGATGTCACCTATACATTTTGATATTGCTCAGGAGGCTTTCAGAGCCAGTGGCTACAATGTAGAGGTTATGCCGGCAATAGATAAGGATTGTATTGATATTGGTCTTAAATATGTAAATAACGATGCTTGCTATCCGGCACTTATTGTTGTAGGTCAGATTTTAAGAGCTTTACAGTCTGGAAATTATGACTTAGACAAGGTATCTGTGTTAATAAGTCAGACAGGTGGTGGCTGTCGTGCTACTAACTACATTGGTTTCATAAGACGTGCATTGAAAAATGCCGGTCTTGAACATATTCCGGTAGTATCTGTAAGTGCTAGTGGACTTGAAAAGAACCCTGGATTTAAGATTACTTATAAATTTGCTATGGCACTTCTCCAGTCTGTGCTTTATGGCGATTTATTTATGAGAGTCCTTTATAAGACAAGACCTTACGAAAAGGTAAAGGGTTCAGCTAATGCACTTTATCACAAGTGGAATGAAGTTTGTAAAAAGGCTGTTCGTTCTCCAAAGAAGAATGAATTTAATAAGATTGTCAGAGGAATAGTAAAGGATTTTGATGAACTTCCTTTAGATGAAACAATAGTTAAGCCAAAGGTTGGTGTAGTAGGTGAAATCCTTGTTAAGTTCCACCCAACTGCCAACAATGATGTAGTAACACTTCTTGAAAAAGAAGGTGCTGAGGCTGTTGTTCCAGACCTTATTAACTTCTTTACTTACAGTCTTTACAACAACAAGTATAAAGAAGAATATCTTGGTGCAAAACATTCTATAACAGTTCTTACAAATTGGGCAATTAAGTTCATTGAAGGTTATAGACGAGTAATGAGTGATGCCCTTAAAGACAGTAAGAGATTTGAACCACCAACAGATATTAAGGAACTTGGTGCTATGGCAGAGGATATAGTAAGTCTTGGTAATCAGACAGGTGAAGGTTGGTTCTTAACAGGCGAACTTGTAGAACTTATACATTCCGGTGTTACAAATAATATTTGTGCTCAGCCTTTTGCTTGTCTTCCTAACCACGTTACAGGTAAGGGTGTTATTAAGGAATTAAAGAGAAGAAATAAAAACAGTAATATTGTTGCCATTGATTATGACCCAGGTGCTAGTGAAGTTAACCAGCTTAACAGAATTAAGCTTATGCTTTCAACTGCTTATAAAAACCTTGAAGAAAGTAAAAAAGAGGCAGCAGCAAGCAATAAATAAGTTACAAACATAAAAGAAAAAAGTATTATTCCATATGGAGGTAAAACTATGAAAAGATTTTTAGCCATTACTTTAGGTGCAATGTTAGTATTGTCAAGTCTTACTTATGGTAAGGGTAAGATACAAAATGGTATTGATAACGTAAAGGCAAACCAGGATACAAGTACAACAATTAAAACTGAAACCGGTTCAGTAACTAAAATTAATAAAGAAACTACAACAACTGAGGCAACAACAGAAGCTACTACTTCTGCACCTCGTGCTATAGCTGTTGGCGAAGAAAACAATAGCATTGTTATGAACGGTTCAACTTACGAATATATGGGTAATACAATGGTGCCTTTAAGAGGTATTGCTGAGGCTCTTGGTTATGATGTTGAATGGAATTCTAAATTAAAAGCTGTTGAAATTTCAAATGATGACGTTAAGGTTGATTTTAATACTGGCGTAAATAGTTATGTTATTACTAAGAATAAGGATTTAAAGGCTGGTACTCCAGTTTCACTTGCTACAGCACCAGTAATAAAAGATGGTTCAACATATGTTCCTCTTGAACTTTTCAGAATGCTCAACTCACAGCAGTATGACATTGTTATTAAGAATAACACAGTTGTAATTTCTCCAAAGACAGCAGAAGAAGTTACAGAAGAAACTACAGTTGTGGATAACGCACTTTCACTTAGAGGTGGAGAAATCAACAAAGTTGATAACGGTGGAAAAAAGCAGGCTAATGCTGATGCTAAGGTGGATAGTGACAAGAAGATTGTAAATGAAACTACAACATTCTCTATCAGCAAAGAGGCAACAACAGAATCTACAACTAAGGGCTATGTTGGTGGTAAAAATTCTGTAAACCCTATGGTAGAATATGATACTGCTGCACAGGCTGCTGCAGAACTTAAAATAAACTTAAATACTGTAGATATTGAAGGATATACACTTGAACACGTTTATGTTGTATCAGGCTTAATTTTACAGCTTGATTATACAAACGGTAGTAAGGATTTTTCTGTTCGTATAGCAAAGGGTACAGATGATATTTCTGGCGATTACAAGAAATATTCAACACTTGCAAAGTATACTGTAAATGGTTGTCTTGCTACTCTTGAAGGTGACAAGATTAATTATCCAAAGGCTACTTGGACAGATAAGACTTATACTTATGCAGTTACAAACAATAGCAACTTAAAAGAACACGAAATGGCAAAAATAGCAAATGAAGTTGCTTATTTTGTAGCAAAATAATAAAATAATGTTGACAAAAGTCGGCGTATTTTATATAATTAACTTTGGTTTAACAGCGGGATAAGTAGATTTTAATATCGGTAAAGAGAGAATACGGTTGGTGAAAGTATTTCCGTAAAATAAATTGAAGCTACCCATATATGCTGTGTGCATTAATACTGCACCGTTTAACTTGCGTTAAAAGTTACTTGAGATACGGCGGTTTGTCGTAATCAGGGTGGTACCGTGTTTATTAACGCCCCTGTTCTGTTATGCAGAAGGGGGCTTTTTTTATTATTTTAAAAATTTCACTTTAATTTTTTGGAGGATTTACAAATGCAATTCATGGGAGTAAATGAAATCAGAGAAGCATATCTTTCATTTTTTGAAAGTAAGAATCATACAAGAATGGCAAGCGCGTCCCTGATTCCGCAGGGGGACAACAGTCTTTTGCTGATAAATTCAGGCATGGCGCCTTTAAAGAAATTTTTTCTCGGACAGGCTGTTCCTCCT
>UQYD01000059.1 GCA_900545305.1 uncultured Eubacterium sp. | reverse complement strand
TATTTTTTAAAAATCAGCAAAAACAAGTCCCAGATTACTTATATTTTCAAAATCTATAGAAATTTTTTTATCGAAAGCTTTAACTTTTAAAGATGCTGCGACAAATTCCAATAATTCATTAATATTAAAATTTGAATACTTTAATTTTGTCCCATTTAATTTATTTTTACTTAAATCTAAAATAGTATTTGACATTTTATTAAGTCTTTCAGTTTCAGAATATATAATGTTGAGATACTTGGAAATTTTATCTTCAGGAATAACACCATCAATAATAGCTTGCAAATAACCCATTATAGAGGTCAGAGGTGAACGTAAATCATGGGATATATTTGATATAAATTCATGTCTTTTTTGTTCTTGGTCCTCTAAGCTGTCTGCCATGGAGTTTAAATTTCTAGCTAAAATAGAAATTTCATCCATACGATTACCAATTTTGATTCTTTTACTAAAGTTTCCAGATGCTATTTCTGCCGTTGCATCACTCATTTCTTTTATAGGACTTAATGCTCTGTCAATAAACATTCTAAGGAAGAAAAATCCAACAATATTTATAACCAAAACAAAAATTAGTATAACTATATACTCTTGTAATAGAGTTTGATTTATGTTTCCTCTGTCATAACCTAAAATAATAGTCCCTATTTTTCTATTAGATATAATTATATTATATACTATACTGTACTTTGCACCATCAAAAGTGTTTGAAAAATCACTAGTTACCCATTTGTAATTATCTGTTTTCTTTATGCTTTTTGTATCGGGTATTGTAGAAGTGTATTTTTGTCCAATAAATTTATTATCAACATTTTGTGATACGCATTGAATAATATTATTAGTATCTAAAACTATTATTGATGAATCTTCATACGCATCTATAAGACTAAATTTTGTTTTAAAATTATTATTAAAGTAGTTCTTTCCATCATATGAGTCTAAGAGAACATTTTCTATTCTTATGGCATTATTAAGTATTATATTTTGTTGTTGCTTATAAAAGAAATCTTTGAAGGCAAAACTTAGCCCTATTCCTAATACCGAAAAACCGGCAATAAATATTAAGATATATAAAACTAGCCATTTTTCAAGTAATTTGAACATATTAGCCCTCCCTTTTATACTATAATATCCCTTTTACTCATTATATACTAAGGCTGATACTATTTCAATACTATATAACATAAACTATATTAAAGTGAAAGAGATGAAAAATATGAAGGTAAATATAGACAGTGTTTTAAGAAATCTTGATTTGCCTAGTGATGTGGTTGAGTTTTTTCCTAAGATTTCTATTATTTCAAATGTGCGATTATTGATAGAAAATCATAATGGAATTAAACTTTATACGGAAAAAGAAATAATTGTTAAATGTAAGAAATTTAATATTGAAATATTAGGCGATGAATTGTTTATTAGAGAAATAACGGATGAATATATATATATTTTTGGAGTTATAGAAAACATAAAGTATAATTTGTGGGAGTGATTAATATTATAGATAAATTGTGGAATTATTTAAATGGATATGCTATAATAAGCATCGAAGGATTTAATAAGATGAAACTTATTAATAATGCTGTAAAAAAATTTATAAGATTTTCAGATATTACATCTGATAAGATAAAATCTACAGCAATTATACCTATAGAGGATTTAAAAAAATTAAATGAAATAAATAAAAGTTATAAATGTATTATAAGAATAGAAAAAATAATTAGCTTTAAATTTAGAGTATATAGATTTTTAAAGAAGTATTTTTTTTTGTTAGGGTTATTTAGTTTCATTGCTTTATTATTTGTTTTGTCAAATATGATTTGGTTAATAAATATAAGTGGAAATGTAGAGCTAAATGATTCAGATATTATACAAGCTTGCTCAGAAGAAGGAATTTATTTAGGAAAAAATATAAATAAATTAGATTGTAAAAATATTTCTAGTAATCTCAAAAATAGCATGGGTAATATTGCTTGGATTAATATTAGAACTAGAGGTGCAACCGTTTTTGTTAAGTTAGCTGAAGAACAAAAATTAAATAATGAGGTTAGTAATGAAGATAGACCTTGTGATTTGGTTGCTAGCTCTGATTGTGAAATTACATCTATTATTACTAAAAGTGGTCAACCACAAGTAAAAAAAGGTGATATTGTTGCAAAAGGTGATGTATTAGTTTCAGGTCAACTTATTAAAAGTGGTAATGAAGAAATTGAAATTACAAATCAAGTAAAATCTAAGGCGACTATTTTTGGAAAAGTAGAAAGAGTAAAAAGAATAGATATTCCATTTTCATTTCAGGAAAAGAAATACACTGGTAAAATCTATAATACATATTCTTTAAAAATATTTAACAAAAAAATAAATATAGATTTAGTTGACAAAAGAAGTGTAAATTCTTATGATAAAAGTACGGGGGTAAAAATTTTTAATTTGGGAGAAGGATATAACCTTCCCTTTTTCCTTTATAATACAAAATATAGAGAATATGTTATAAATAATATTACCTTAAGTGAAAAGCAAGCAGAGAACAAGGCGAGTAAATTAATATTTAATTATATTATAAATACCTATCCTATTAATTCGGATATTTTAGATTGTAAAATAAAATATGTAAAAAAAGATAAGCTATTGTCAGCTTATGCATATATTACATCCAATGAATCTGTAGGATTAGAAAATTATGATATTCAATTTTTGGGAGGAAATGCTTTAAATGATTCAACATAAAATTCAAATTCCTAGTGAACTATTGTCAAGTATATTTGGAACATACGATAGTAATATTAGAAAAATTGAAGATGAATATAATGTATCTGTTGTCAATCGTGGAGACGATGTTGTAATTTCTGGAGAGGAGGCTGGAGTTTTAAAAGCAAAGACAGTTGTTAATGCTCTTATTAATTTAGCTAAATCAGGACAAATAATAGAAGAACAGAATGTGAATTATATTGTTTCAGAAACAAATGACAATAATGCAACACAATTAAATGATATAAATGATGATTTTATATGTCTTACAATGAATGGTAGAGCACTTAGACCAAAGACATTAGGTCAGAAGAAATATGTTGATTCCATAAGAAAAAATACAGTTGTATTCGGTGTAGGTCCAGCAGGTACAGGTAAAACTTATCTCGCTATGGCGATGGCAATTACAGCTTTTAAAAATAATGAGGTAAATAGGATTATTTTAACAAGACCTGCTATTGAAGCTGGTGAAAATTTAGGATTTTTACCAGGTGATTTACAACAAAAAGTTGACCCGTATTTAAGACCTTTATATGACGCTTTATATGAGATAATGGGTGCCGAAAACTTTGCAAGAAATATGGAAAAAGGAGCTATTGAGGTTGCCCCTCTTGCCTATATGAGAGGACGTACACTTGATAATTCCTTTATTGTTTTAGATGAAGCTCAAAATACTACCCCAGAACAGATGAAAATGTTTCTTACAAGAATAGGATATGGTTCTAAAGCTGTTGTAACTGGGGATACAACCCAAATTGATTTACCTAGAGGGAAAAATTCTGGACTTATCGAATCTACTAAAATCTTAAAAAATATAGATGATATAGCTATATGTAATCTTACAAACAAGGATGTAGTGCGTCATCCACTTGTACAAAAGATTATTGCTGCATATGAAAAATTTGAACAAAAGAAGGCTAAATAAATGGATGTTTTATTTGAAAATAATACGAAAGAAGAAGTTAATTATAAATTAATAGAAAATGTAATTTCAGAAGCTCTAAAGTACGAAGGAGTTAGTGATAATACAGAAATTAGTGTTACAATAGTTGACAATGAAGAGATTAGAAAGATTAATAATAAGTTTAGAAATATTGATAGAGCAACAGATGTGTTGTCATTCCCTTTAATTGACTTTGATAATGAAGATTTGCCAAACGATGGTTCAAAAATCTATCTCGGTGATATAATAATAAGTATAGAAAGAGCAAAAGAACAGGCTAATGAATATGGTCATTCTCTTGACAGGGAAGTTGGATTTTTAACTGCTCATAGTATGTTGCATTTATTAGGATATGACCATATGGTGCCAGAAGAAGAAAAAGTAATGTTTGCAAAACAGGAGGAAATACTCAGTAATCTTGGGTTAAAAAGGTAATATGGATGAAAATGAAAAATTATATGATATAGCAGTTAAAGCAAAGGAATATGCTTATGCTCCATATTCTGGATTTAAAGTTGGAGCTGCCCTTCTTACAGAAGATGGAATGGTTTTTATTGGTAATAATATTGAAAATAAATCCTATGGGGCATCAAATTGTGCTGAAAGAACTGCTATTTTTAAAGCTGTGTCAGAAGGAAAAAAGAATATACGAAAAATAGCTATTGCATCTGATAGTGATGACTTTACTTATCCATGTGGAATATGTCGTCAAGTTATGGCTGAATTCATGTTAGATGGAGAAATAATTTTGGGTAATGGTAAAGAGATTAAGGTTTATCCTGTTAAAGACCTAATACCAAATACCTTTGATACTGATTTTTAATGGAAGTGTACTTATGACTTGGGAAGAATTAGAAAAGGCATGCTTAAATTGTAGAGGATGTCAATTAAGTGAGACAAGACATAATGTTGTTATTGGTGTTGGGAATAAAAATAGTGACATAATGTTTGTTGGAGAAGGTCCTGGATATAATGAAGATATGCAAGGAGAACCTTTTGTAGGAGCAGCAGGACAGTTATTGGATAAAATGTTGCATGCAATAAATTTAGATAGAAAAGATGTATATATTGCAAATGTGGTTAAATGCAGACCACCTAATAACCGTGACCCTCTACCACACGAACAGGAAATGTGTATTAGATATTTGAGAAAACAATTTTTGTTAATAAGGCCACATATAATTGTCTGTCTTGGTAGAATTGCAGCACAAGCGATAATCAGCCCCGATTTCAGAATAACACGTTCTAGGGGAATATGGTATAATAAAAAAGGAACAGCAATAATAGCTACTTATCACCCTTCTGCTCTATTACGGGATGAAAGTAAAAAAGCTGATGCATGGAAAGATATGCAAAGCATAAGAGATAAACTAATTGAATGGAGAAAAACTAATGGCGAAGAAGTTTAAATCAGGATTTGTTACATTAATAGGTAGACCTAATGTTGGTAAGTCAACGCTTATGAATATGCTTATAGGAGAAAAAATATCTATTATATCTAGTAAACCTCAAACTACAAGAAATAAAATTCAGACTATTTTAACAACTGATAATGCACAGGTTGTTTTTATAGATACACCGGGATTACATACAGCTAAATCTAAATTAGGAGAATACATGGTAAAGAGTGCGGAAACTACTATGAATGATGTAGATTTAGTTCTTTACTTAATTGAACCATTTGAAAAGATAAAGGATTCAGATAAAGCAATATTGGAAAGATTAAAAAATGTAACAACTCCTGTTTTTTTAGTTATTAATAAGATAGATACGATAAATAAAGAGGAGCTTTTCAAAGTAATTTCTTCATATAGAGAAGTCTATGATTTTAAAGAGATTATACCTATATCTGCTTTAAAACAGCAGAATAAAGAAGATTTATTGAAATATATAGAGAAATATTTGCCTGAAGGACCTAAATATTTCCCTGAAGATATGATTACAGACCAGCCGGAAAAGCAGATAGTATCTGAAATTATTAGAGAAAAAGCATTATATTTATTACAAGAAGAAATACCACACGGTATAGCTGTGGAAGTAACGTCTATGAAAAAGAGAAAAGAAAAAGACATTTATGATATAGATGCTACTATATACTGTGAAAGAGATAGTCATAAAGGTATCATAATAGGAAAACAAGGCTCTATGTTGAAAAAAATAGGAACTAATGCTAGAAAAGATATTCAAAGATTTTTAGGTACATCTATTAACTTGCAACTTTGGATTAAAGTAAAAAAAGGATGGCGTGACAACGATTTTCTTTTGAAAAATTTTGGATATGATTCTAAACAAATATAATTTTTATACTTAAAAATATTTTTAATTTATGATTATATTTTATATACAAAAATTGATATATTATCCTAAATTATAACAGAATATTTATTATTTTTGAGGTAACCATAAATATCAAGGAGTTGATATTAGTGGATATGTTGTTTTGGAATATATTTGAAAAAAGTGGAGATATAAATGCTTTTCTTGCATATAAAGATTTTGAGGAATTGAAAAAGGACAAATGTAATGATAGTAAGTAGCATTAGAGGTGTAGTAATAAAAGAAAATTTTTCTGGAGATTCAGATAAATATATTGTTATCTTCGCTAAGAATATTGGAAAAATTTCAGTGTTTGCCAAAGGAGCTAGAAAATTAAAAAGTAAATTTTTAGCTGGTACTGCCTTATTTACCTATGGGGATTTTATTGTTAAAGAAAGCAGAGGAAAATATTATCTTGATTCGATTGATATTATTGAGAATTTTTATGGATTAAGAAATGATATTTTTACATTGGCTTATGGAACTTACTTTTTAGAAGTTATAGATAAAGCTATTCCTAGTGGTGTTTCTGAAAATTTATTATTATTACTATTGTTAAAATCATTACAAAAATTGGTTAAATCAGAAAATAAGGAGCTTGTATCATCGACTTTTATCATAAAATTGATTAGTTTACTTGGTTACTTTCCAAATTTGAAAAATTGTGTATATTGTGGAGATGAGAACGCAAAATATATATGTGATGAGGGACTTTTATGTGAAAGGTGTTTAAAGAAAGAAATACCTTTTATTAAAGTTTCTCCCCCAACTATAGAGGCATTAATATACATAGATAAGACAAGTATAGATAATGTTTTTAATTATAATTTAACTTTAAAATATTTAAAAGAATTAGGTCGAATAGGATATTTTCTTGTGTATACAAATTTTGGGAAAGAAATTAAGTCATATGAATTTTTAAAAAATTTGTGTTGACAAATTAAAAAATAGTGCTATACTATAGATATGAAAATTAAATATTTTCTTCAGGGATTGGTGTAATTCCATACCGGTGGTAAAGCCCACGAGCCGTAAAGGCATGATTCGGTGTAATTCCGAAGCCGACAGTAAAGTCTGGATGAGAGAAGAATTTTGCGTATTTATTATTTTATGTAATTGCATTTGTTTAGGTACCCTGAAGTTTTAGGGTACCTTTTTTGTTGTCAAAATAACATTTTAAGGGGTGATTATATTGAATTATATGGAGGAAGCAATTAAATTAGCAAAAAAAGGAGCAGGATATGTAAGCCCTAATCCAATGGTAGGTTGTGTTATTGTAAAAAACAATAAAATTATTGGAAGTGGTTGGCATAAAAAATATGGTGAGGCACATAGCGAGGTAAATGCTATCAATTCAGCAACCGAGAATATAGAAGGTAGCGAAGTTTATGTGACACTTGAACCTTGTTCACACTATGGAAAAACTCCGCCTTGTGCAAAAGCTTTAATTGAACATAAGATAAAAAAAGTATACGTTGGTTGTTTAGATCCAAATCCTCTTGTTTCAGGTAATGGTGTTAAAATGCTTAGAGATGCTGGCATAGAAGTTGAAATTGGGGTTATGGAAGATGAATGTAAAAAAATTAATCCTATTTTCTTTAAGTATATTAAAAGTAATACCCCTTTTGTTGTTATGAAGTCAGCTATCACATTAGATGGGAAGATTGCTACATACACTGGAGACTCAAAATGGGTATCTAATGAGCAATCACGTCAATTTTGTCAAGAATTGCGTCACAATTTAAAAGCAATAATGGTAGGAATAAATACTGTTTTAGCCGATAATCCACATTTAACATGCAGAAAAAAAGGTGGTATAAATCCTATTAGAATCATTGTAGATTCAAAATTAAGAATTCCTTTAGATGCAAATGTACTTAAAATTACAAATGATGATAGATGTATAATAGCTACAACTAAGAATATTGATGTAGACAAGTCTAAATTATTGGAGGATAAAGGCATAGAGATATTACAATGCAATAGCTTAAATGGTCAAGTTGATTTAAAGGACTTAATGAAAAAATTGGGTGAAATTAAAATTGACAGTATATTACTCGAAGGCGGAGGAACTTTAAACTATTCTGCATTGGAGGCTGGTATAGTTGATTATGCCCTAACCTTCATATCTCCTAAATTTATTGGAGGTGAAAATGCCAAAACATCTGTTGAAGGAACAGGCTTTGCAAATATGAAAGATGCAATAAAGATAGAAAATCCTAATGTAACTTTTTTTGGTGAAGATATATTGGTATATGG
>UQYD01000058.1 GCA_900545305.1 uncultured Eubacterium sp. | reverse complement strand
GGTCAGGACGACTTCGACCCATCAAAGACAGTAGTTGGTTATACTCCAGGTACAATTTGGCAGACAACAGTTGAAGGTTGGGCAGCAGATGGCAAGATTAAGGAAGCAAGAGCAACTGGTGACCAGACAGAATCTATTGTAGCTTTACAGAATGGTAAGATAGATGCTTTCCTTACTGATTCTCCAGTAGTTGAAAACCTTATGAAGTTCCAGCCTGAAACACTTAAGGGACTTAAGCTTTGCAGTAACTACAAGGATACAGAAGCTGAAATTGGTAGAATTGCTCCTTCAGTTAAGTTTGGCAACGAAGACTTTATGAAGGATATTAATAAGGTTGTAGCAGAAATGAGAGACGAAGGTGTACTTGACCAGATTTATGAAAAGTATGGTCTTGACCCTAAGCTTCACGCTATTACAAATGACCAGAAGGATAATGGCTTAAATAAGTAAAATTGATTTGATTGGTAATGGGGCTATGTGTAACAGCATAGTCCTGTTTTCTTTTAAGAAAATAAAAAGGAGGCGTAAGCTATGGCTTTGCTAGAAATTAAAGGTCTTAAAAAGAATTTTGGTGACTTAAAAGTTTTAAAAGATGTAAATATGAAAATTGAAGAAGGAGAAGTTCTTGTTCTTATTGGACCATCTGGTTCAGGTAAAAGTACATTTTTAAGATGTCTTAACTTATTGGAACAGCCTACAGGAGGAGAAATTTTATTCAAGGGTAAGAATATTCTTACTCCAAAGTTTAATATTGTAGATTATAGAAAGCATGTAGGTATGTGTTTCCAGAGATTTAATTTATTTCCTTTTATGACTGTTCTTGAAAATGTTATGTATTCACCGGTACACATTTTAAAGAAAGATAAAAATGAAATGAAAGAAAAGGCTATGGTTCTTTTGGATAAAGTAGGTTTGGCTAATAAGGCTAACGTATATCCTGATACTTTATCAGGTGGTCAGCAGCAGAGAGTTGCTATTGCACGAGCTCTTGCTATGGAACCAGAAATGATGCTTTTTGATGAACCTACATCAGCCCTTGACCCAGAACTTGTAGGTGATGTACTTAATGTAATGAAAGACCTTGCAAAAGATGGTATGACAATGGCAGTTGTTACTCATGAAATGGGCTTTGCGAGAGAAGTTGCTGACAGAGTAATCTTTATGGAAGGTGGCATTGTTCTTGAGGATAAATCTCCACAGGAAATGTTCACAAACCCAGAACACGAAAGAACAAGAGAATTCTTAAAGAGAATTCTTAATAATTAAGGAGGTGCCGGATTATGAATGTAATACAGAATTTAAACTTTATGAAGGCAATAACTGAATTAGTACCAAAGCTTATACAGCAGGCACTTTGGATTGTAGTTGTAACTACAATAGTTGGCTTTGCTTTAGCTATTGTAATTGGTTTTCTTCTTGCTTTAGGTAGATTATCTAAGCATAAATGGCTTGTAAATATTATTGTAATTTTTCAGGAAATTATTAGAGGAACTCCGTTACTTGTTCAGTTGGTATATATCTACTATGTAGTACCTTTATTAATTCAGGTATGTGCATACTTTGTAGGTTTTCCTGATTTAAAGGTTAATATGCCGGCAGTATTAGCAGGTATTATTGGTATCGCAATTAATTATGGTACATATATTTCAGAAGTTATTCGTTCAGCTATTGTTTCTATTGATAATGGACAGACTGAAGCAGCTCTTGCTCTTGCTATGACACCAAGACAGGCAATGTTTAAGATTGTTATTCCTCAGGCTTTTCGTAATTCTATTCCAGTTTTCGGTAACTACCTTGTAATGCTTGTAAAGGATACTTCACTTATGGCTTATATTACAGCTCCAGAGTTCCTTCTTGTTACAAAGGCTTATACATCTCAGACATTCCTTACTATTGAGTCTTATACAATTCTTGCAGTAGTATATCTTATTATTTGTATTCCTTTAGCATGGGGTGTTAAGGTACTTGAAAAGAAGTTTAATAGAAAATTCAGATAGGAGGAAATGATTATGTATAAAATTGTAACTATTAGTAGAGAGTTTGGTTGTAATGCCAGAGGTATTGCTCAAAAGTTAGCAAATGAGCTTAATTTTGCTTATTATGATAAAGATTTAATTGACTTAACAGCTCAAAAAATAGGTATTAGTAGAGAAATTGTGGCAGCTCAAGATGAGGTTATTGGCAATAAGAATAAGTTTTTCTCTAAGTTTGTATATGGTTCTTCTACAACTTTCTATTCAGAAAAAGCAATTTCTGCACAGGCAGAAGTAATCAGAGAGGCTGCAAATAAAGAAGATTGTATTCTCTTTGGTAGATGTGCTGACTATATTTTAAGAGAGTATTCAAATTGTATGCATATCTTTTTATATGCACCTTTGGAAGCAAAGATTAAGCATATTTCTGAAGTTTATGAAATGGATACTAGAAGTGCAGAAGCTATGATTAAGAAGATTGATAGACAAAGACATAATTATTATAAGTATGTAACCGGTCATAACAGAGGTGATAGAGCTACTAAAAATCTTATGCTTGATGTTAGTATGTTAGGTGAAGATAAGAGTGTAGAACTTCTTGTTGATGCAATTAAAGAGAGATTTAATATGAAGTAATAAATCTGGCAGGTGATGTAAATGGCAGTAACCGTTAATCAATTATGCAAAAAATGTAACCAAAGTTATGGATTGAAGGCTGTTGCAGGTTTTGATGGCTTTAATAATCTAGTGGAATGGGTACATATTATGGAAAGTAGTAATGTGGGAGCTTTTTTAAGAGGGCAGGAGCTGGTATTTACTACAGGTGTTATGAATAATACAGGTAGGTGGCTACTAGAGTTTGTTAAACAACTTGATAAGGCAAACGCAAGTGGACTTATTGTTAATATTGGACCTTATATTCCAACAATAGATACTGAAGTTATAGAATACTGTAATGAAAGAAATTTTCCTTTGTTTTCTCTACCTTGGAAAACAAGAGTTGTGGATATGACAAGAGATTTTTGTACTATTATTAGCCAAAGTATAAATCATGATACAGATGTGTCTAATGCTTTTAAAAATCTTGTGTTGAATATTGGAAACAGAGAAACACAGCTTACCAGTTTGGAATCAGGTGGCTTTAATCGTAATGGTAGTTATTATGTAGTTTGTGTAGGTTCAAGGAATGGTAATGAAAACATAGATGATAAAGTTAATATGTATGCTGAACAGACAGCAAAAACTATATCAGACCTTTACTGTTCTTTTGAATATAACGGTTGCATCATTGCATTGCTGTATAAATACAATAAACTAGATTTAGAAGATTTTTGTAAAGATTTAAATAATTTTTGTAAATCCAAAAATATTGAAATATCTATTGGTGTAAGTAGTAAAATAAATGGTATAGAACTGAAATCAAAAGGATTTGAATATGCTGTTTCGGCATACAATATGGCAGTAAAACGTGATTTTTACTGTATGTTTTATGATGATATGGACATTTACAAACTCTTTGTAGAAATTTCAGATAAAGATGTTTTAAAGAATTATTATAATGAAGTGTTGGGTAAGCTAGAGGAATATGATAAAGAACATGGTAGTAATTATTTAGAGTTTTTAAAAACTTATTTAGATAATAATGCCAGTCCTCAGCTTGTATCAGAAAAAGAGTTTATACATAGAAATACTGTAGTAAATTATTTAAAGAAAATTGATACAATTACATCTATGAACTTATTTGATTTAGACGTAAAAGTAAAGTGTATTATTGCCTTTGCTATACGTGATTTTTTATAACTTAAATGATATGCAAATGCACAAGGTATTTGTTTAAAAGTGTTCAAATGTTAGTTGAAAAGTGTCAAAACTAGTAATATAATAAGCACATAAACAAAAACAAATATGCACTTGCATAAAATATATTAAATTTTTGAAAGGTTAAAATGGTGATTGTTATGAGTATGACAGGTAAAGAAATTACAGAAATGCAGAAAAAATATAATCTTCAGTCTTGGAGTGCACAGAAAAATATTAATCCAACTCCTGTAGAAAAAGCAGAAGGCATTTATTACTGGGATTATGATGGTAAAAGACATACTGATATGTCATCACAGCTTGTAAATTTGAATTTAGGTTATGGTAATAAAGCTATTAATGAAGCTATTAAGGAACAGGTTGATAAGTATTGTTTCGTTGGACCATCTCTTGGTGTAGAATCAAGGGCTAAGCTTGCAAAGAAGATTGTTGACCTTATGCCTGATAATATGGGTAAGGTATTCTTTACAAATGCCGGTGCTGATGCAAACGAAAATGCAATTAAGATTGCTAGAATGTACACAGGCAGAAATAAGATTTTTAGTCGTTACAGAAGTTATCATGGTTCTTCATTTGGTGCTGGTAATTTAACTGGCGAGCCAAGAAGATTTCCTCTTGAACCTGGTGTTCCTGGTTTTATTAAATTTATGACTCCTTATGTATATCGTGAGGCTGTTGAATTTGAATCAGAAGAAGCTGCTACAAAGTATTACTTAACAAAGCTTAGAGAACAGATTATTTATGAAAATCCTGATAACATTGCAGCAATCGTTATGGAAACAATTACTGGTTCTAATGGTGTTATCATTCCACCTAAGGGTTATCTTCCAGGTGTAAGAAAGATTTGTGACGAATTTGGTATTCTTATGATTTGTGATGAAGTTATGGCTGGTTGGGGCAGAACTGGTAAGATGTTTGCATTTGAAAACTTTGATGTTCAGCCTGATATTGTAACATTTGCAAAGGGTGTTACTTGTGGTTATGTTCAGCTTGGTGGTTGTGTAGTAAGTAAAGATATTGCAGCATACTTTGATGACCACGTTCTTTCTTGTGGTCTTACATATAGTGCTCATCCTCTTGCTTGTGCTGCTGGTTGTGCTTGTGTTGATTACTATATTGATAATAACATTCTTGATAATGTAAACAAGGTTGGTAAAGTTCTTGGAGAAAAGCTTGAAGAAGAAAAGGCTAATTTCAAGTGTGTAGGCGATGTAAGATACATTGGTTTATTCTCAGCTATTGAACTTGTAAGGTCTAAGGAAACAAAAGAACCACTTGTTCCATTTGGTAAAGACCCAGAAGGCATTATGAAGAAGATTATTGGTATGCTTGCTGAAAGAGGATTTATGACTTATTCTCATGAAAATATGTTCTTTATTTGTCCTCCACTTATTATTACTGAAGAACAGCTTGTTGAAGAAATGAAGAAGGTAGATGAAGTTCTCGCTATCGTTGATAAGGAATTTTTATAAGAGAGTGAGGTAGTAAATATGGCATTTGAATTTGCTGTACCGGATAAAATATTTATGGGCGAGGGTGCTTTAGCTTTGGCTAAAGACACCCTTGCAAATCTTGGTACTCATGCTCTTATTGTTTCAGGCAAAGTTGTCACAAAAACAGGCTTGGTAGATAAGCTTACAGATGTACTTGATGAAGTTGGTATTAAATGGACTATTTTCAATGATATAACCAATGAACCAACTGACAAAATGATTGAAGCTGGTGTTAAGGCTTATAAAGATGCCGGTTGTGACTTTGGTATTGGTATCGGTGGTGGTAGCCCTTTAGATAGTGTTAAGGCAATATTAGCTATGACAGTTGAAGAAGGTAAGATTTCAGATTATAATGGTAAGGTTCTTTCTGGTAAGTATCCTCCTATAGTTTGTATACCAACTACAGCCGGTACTGGTTCAGAAACTACTAAATTTACTATAGTTACTGATACTGAAAATGATATTAAAATGCTTTTGAAAGGCAGTATTCTTCCTAATGTAGCTATTGTAGACCCAGAATTTACAATGACTGCACCAAAATCGATTACAGCAGCTACTGGTATGGATGCTTTTACTCATGCAGTAGAGGCCTATACTTCTAAAAAGGCATCTCCACTTACTGATGTATTTGCAATTTCAGCAGTAAAGAGAATTTTTAAAAATCTTCCGGTAGCTTATAAAGATGGAAGTAATAAAGAAGCTCGTGAGCAAATGTCAATAGCTGCTTTTGAGGCTGGTGTTTGTATTAATAACTCAACAGTAACTATTGTTCATGGTATGAGTCGTCCTATTGGAGCATTGTTCCATGTTCCACATGGTATTTCAAATGCAATGCTTATTAAAGAATGTCTTTCTTATGTAATCAGTGGTACACCTGAAAGATTTGCAGCTCTTGCAGTAGCTATGGGAGTTGCCGATGAAAGTATGGATATTGAAACACAAGCGTCAAAATTTACAGATGGTATAGATATTCTTTGTAAGGCTTGTGAAATTCCTACACTTGAAGAATATGGTATTGAAAAAGACAAATTCTTCGAAGTTATTGACAAAATGGCTGGTGATGCTATGGATAGTGGAAGTCCTTCAAATACTCGTATGAGTGTAAATAAGGATGATTTAGTAGAGATATATAAGAGATTGTGGAAGTGAAAAATTTCACTTTATGATAAAAGGCTGTCAGAGATTGACAGCCTTTTATCGTTGATGTAGAATACATAAGAAAATTTTAGCAAATGGAGTGTGATGCTATGAATAATAAGTTAAAAGGTATTATTTTTACTCTTATAGGTGGCAGTTTATGGGGATTTTCTGGTGTATGTGGACAATACTTATTTGAAATAAAAAATATAGAACCACAATGGCTTAGTGCTTGGAGATTATTTGCATCAGGGTTGATGATTCTGATATGCTTATTTCCAAAGGAGAAAAAGGAAATATTTAATATTTTTTCTAAAGATATTATTATTCCTGTTCTTATTTTTTCTTTTGTAAGTGTTATGGGCTGTCAGTATTCTTATTTTATGGCAATTTATTATTCTAATTCTGCTACAGCTACTGTATTGGAATATATTGCTCCAGCTTTGGTTATGCTTTTTACCTGTATATCTATGAAGAAAAAACCTTCTGGAATACAGTTTGTTGCTTTGCTTTGTGCAATGTCAGGTGTGTTTATTATGACTACAGGTGGCAATATAGGTAGTTTGTCTATATCTACTAAAGCACTTTTTTGGGGGCTTTTAGGTGGACTAACCTATGCAATATATACTATACAATCACCATCTCTTTCTTCTAAATGTGGGGTATTACATATGCTTGGTTGGGGTAATCTCATAGGTTCTATACCTCTTTTAATAATGGTACATAGCCATATATTTGACTGTAGCATAGACATTCAATTCCTATTAGCATTTTTAGGTACCACAGTTCTTGGTTCTATAGTATCTTTTGGAGTGTTTATAAAAGGTTGCCAGTTAGCAGGCTCTGTTACAGGTAGCCTTTGTGCTTGTATTGAACCTTTGTCATCTGCTATAATTTCTTATTTATGGCTTGGCACTCAACTTAAGACAACAGATTTGATAGGGTTAGTGTTAATTGTTGTAACTGTAGTAATTCTTACATTGGATAAAGGAAAAGTAAAAAAATAAATAATATAAATCTCACACTATGTTGACGTAGTTGTGAGATTTTTTTATGTTAATATATGAAATGTCAATCATTGTATTTTTTTGTTTTAGTTGATATAATGATATAAGTATTGTTTTTGACAAAAAATGATTTTTAGGAGGTATTTATGGAGCTGTTTAGTATAATACCAGATAAATTTTTTTCTATTTTATCATCGCCTAATAAAGAGCTTTATATAGATGTTCTTTTTATAATTGATGAATTGTTTGACGATAGATTGAAGATAAAAAAGAGTGAATTAGTTAGTTGTTTGGAATATAAATTACAAGATAGGATTAGTAAATATATTCCCACAGATGATGAAGATATTGAACCAGAAGAATATTATACACTAGGAGCAAAGGCTAGATTGCTTGTAAACTTAATAGAAAAAAGAGGTTGGATAGCTTTTGAATATGATACAGTGTATATTGAAGAATATGTAACATTTCCGGGCTATAGTCAAAAATTTATAAAACTGTTAAAGGAATTAGAAAATAGTCAAAATACAGAAAGCGTAAACTACGTTTATGAAACATACTCTAGTCTTAAATCAGCTGATAATGATGAAGAAACAGGCTTTATGAAATATGTAGCATTAAATAGTGCCTACAATAAGACAGCTGAGTTAAAAGACAGCTTTAAAAGAGTTTATCATAGTATTAATAGTTATTATCAGAAACAAATAGATATGGTAAATGTTAATGAACTTATTTCTGACCATTATAATAATTATCGTGAAAGTATTGTTTCAAAATATATTTACCCAATGAAATGTAGAGATTCTGTAACAAGATATAAAAGGTCTATTCTGAACATTGTAAATAAATGGACAATAGAAAATGAAATAATGGAAGAGCTAACTAAACAGGAGCTTGAAAATGGTTCTTACAATAGTATAGAAGGTGCATCTGGTGAAATAAGAAGAAAACTTTTCTTTATTAGAGATACATATGACGGAGCAGAAGAAGACTTTATTAATGAAATAGATTACAAAGATAAGGAATATGTAAGAGCGACAACTGCTAAAATAGAATACTTGACTAATACTGATAGGAGTATTAGAGGTAAGCTTATTGATATAATTAACAATACAAATTCTGATAAAATTGCCGAAATATTT
>UQYD01000057.1 GCA_900545305.1 uncultured Eubacterium sp. | reverse complement strand
AATATCATCATATTCAAAAGGCTTTTTCAAAACATTGCAACCTTCAAAATCCTGTTTCAATTCCTCTGCAACAACTGTAACATCAGCACCAAAATCCAAAAGCATATTAACTTTTCTTTTGGCAACTGTTCCTCCACCAATTACAAAACATTTTTTATTTTCAATATTTATATTTACAGGAAAATATGCCATTAGTTACACCCCATATTCTCCATAATTTTCACTACCTTAGTAAATTCTTCTGTATTAAGTCCATCTCTCAAATTGTAGAAAAGCTGTTCAAAACTATGCTTTTCACAATTTTCCTTCAAGCTATCCATTTTGCCCATAATACTATGGAAAAACAGATTTTTCTTTGTATCATCAACCATATGTTCAATAATAACCTTTGCTCTGTCAGCTTCTCTCAACTTAATTGTGTTGTTTTCTCTGGCAGCCTCCTCAAAGTAATCAATATCAAACACCTTAGTATTTTCTATTTCTCCTATGCCTTTATCAATATCAAAAGGCACAGCCAAATCTATAAACAATCTCTCTTTATTACTTAAATTTTTAAGCTGACCCTTTGTAACAGTATAATGTGGTGATGCTGTGGCACTAATTACAACATCTGCCATATCTATGTAATCATATCTGTTATTAAAATCAACCCATTTTACTCTATCATTATTGGAATTAGTAAGTGCATTATGTACTCTCCTAGTTCCATATATATTTATATTTTCATTAGCTGAAATGTTTTTAAGCACTATATTGCCTATTACCCCTGTAGCACCCATTATAAGTACGTTTTCAGCCTTAAAATCAAACACCATATTTGCAACTAAAGTACCTACAGACACAGCAGTTTTAGAAATAAGTGTATCTGTTTTTATCTTCTTTGCACAAGTTATTGCACCTAAGAAAATATGGTTCAATTCATAGTCTAACTCAAAATTATTGTGGGATAAATAATATCCGTCTTTTACCTGTCCAAGTATTTCATCTTCACCTAAAATCATAGACTCCATACCACAGGCTACATTGTATAAATGCTTTATAGCACCATTGCCTACAAAAACATTAACGTGTTTTAAAAGCACATCTTTGTCAATATTTTTGTGTTTGCACCATAAATCCTGTACTTTATTAAGGTTTGCCATATCTCCGGATACATATATTTCCACTCTGTTACAAGTAGAAACAATTACTGTAGGCATACTAATTTCTGATATATAGTCTAATATTTCTTCCTTTGAAAAAGCAAATTTCTGTCTTATTTCAACAGGTGTCATTTTATAGGTAATACTCAAACAAAGCATATTTTTACTCCTTAATTAATATAGTAGTAAAATAGCTACTATTTATTTCATCATTTATGTTTTTTACTATTTTTTCATTTTCAAGACCACAATTTTGAACAATAGAAGCCTTATTTTCAATGTTCTGTTCTTTTATAGTTTCAATTACATTTTCCAGTTCTGACGCACTTTTCATAATTACTTTTGTACCTTCTTCAGCTAATAATTCATCTACACCTTTGTAGCCTCCGGGAATAATAATCAAAGGTTTTTTGCGTGTAGTAAGACTTTGTTTCAACTTAGCTGCTGCTGCACAAAAACTAGGTACACCGGGAACAATTTCACATTCAAAACCACTTTCGCAAATAATATTCATAATATAGCTGAAAGTAGAATAAACGGAAATATCTCCAATAGAAAGCATAGCTACATCATTACCGTTGTTAAGCTGTTCAATAATTTCATTGGCTGACTCATTATGGCTTTTATCATTAGCCTTTGCACTTTTAGTCATAGCAAACTGAGCATATATAATTTTCTTGTTTGATAAATCAACAGCACCTTTTACTATATCCAAAGCCATTGTGTTTCCTTGAGGTGTTATGGGTGTAGCAATAACACTACACCCATTAATAACCTTTACAGCTTTTAAAGTAAGAAGTTCGCTATCTCCCGGTCCAACACTTACACCGTAAAGTTTTCCTTTTTTCATAACTCTCTCCTAATATGTTCGCAATAAATTTGTCTTATTGGCAAATATTCTCCTACACCTTTTAAGACAACTTCTACATTTCTGCCGGCATTTTCCATAACATTTTTCCAACTGTCATCATCATCGCCAGCCATATCATTTACAGCGTGGTCGCCTGCAACTACCATAAAAGGCGCAAGAACAATATTCTTAAAGTTTTCTGTTTTATTTAAAACATCATAAATATCCGGTTTATTTTCAACTGTACCAACAAAAATGTTGTGACCTTCCAAAATATCAGATAATTTTAAATAAACATCATTGGCTCTGTGTTCTGTACCGTGTCCCATAAGAACAACAGCCTTTTCAGTATCTCCATATTCCTTAATAAGAAAATCAGATACATTTTTATAATCATTTTCATTCCACATCAATGGCTTACCAATTTTAAAGCTACTGAACTTATCCTTACAGCTTTCAGCCATTGACACAAGTTTGTCATATTCCTCTCCCGGAATAATATGTGTAGGCTGTACAAATACATCTGTTACACCCTGAGCTGATAATTCCTCTAAAGCTGTAACAACATTAGGAATTATAATACCTCTTTTAGCAAGGTTATTCATAATTACGCCACTTGTAAAGGCTCTTTTTACAATATAATCTGGAAATCCCTTTGCAATCTCCTTTTCTATTGCACCAATAGTTTTTTCTCTGGTTTCGTCAAAACTTGTACCAAAACTAACAACTAATATTGCTTTTTTCATTTTATTTCTCCGTAATTCTTCTTTAATTCTTCTATACTTCTTGGGTATTTGCTATAGTCTTTATAGCCCATTACCTCCATTGTCTGCCAAAGTATAGGTTTCCTTAAATTCGCTTTTTCTATTATATCATTTTTTTCAAAAATTGCATAGTCACCATCAGCAATAATATTTCCATTATTAAATATAATAAATCTGTCTGCCCATTCATAGGCAAAGTCTATATCGTGAGTGGAAATAACTATTGTCTTGTCCAACTTATTTATAGTATTTTTAAACTTTTCTATATTTGCTGGGTCAAGACTTGCTGTAGGCTCATCAAAAAATATTATTTCTGTTTCAAGAGCAATAATATCAGCTATTGTTACTCTTTTCTTTTCGCCACCACTTAAGTAATAAGTAGGTCTGTTTCTCATTTCTTCCAAATTCATAGCTGAAATAGCATAGTCAATTTTTTCCTTTGTCTGTTCTTTAGTAAAGCCAAAGTTCATCAAACCAAAGGAAATTTCCTTTTCTACAGTATTTCCTATTATCTGAGTATCTGCGTCCTGAAATACAAGACCTACATTTCTTCTAAGAGTTTTAGGCTCATAATCCCCATTGAAACTAACTGCATTTTTAGTTTTGTAAACACCATTGCAACAGAGAAAGAAAGTAGTTTTTCCTGAGCCATTGTTACCCAATATTGCAATTTTTTCGCCCTTTTCAATTTTTAAATTTATATTATTGAGGGCAATATGGTTTTCGTATTTATAAGTCAAATTTTTTATCTCAAGCATAAACTAACTCCTATTAAAACTAAAACATATACTACACAGCCGGCTATTTCCTTAAATTTCACTTTGCTATTTTCATTATAAAAATTCAAATCTCCAATATAACCTCTTGATGTCATAGCATCAAAGGAATTATTTGTCTTTTTTAAAGCATACAAAAACAAATTTTTACCTATGTTTGAATAAGTGTAATATGAATTTTTATAACTATCATAACCACCTCGGCTAGTAGCTGATATAGTCATATTGTGAAGTACGTCCATAAGCATAAAAATAAATCTATAAATTAAAAACATAAGCTCCACAACCAATTTAGGGCATTTTATACTATATAAAACCTGTATAATATCAGCTATTGGAGTAGACAAAGATATTCCATATAAACAGCTGACAGCACCCATACTTCTAAAAAGCAATTCTATACAACGGTATCGACTACCAAAATTGATATAGAAATTTAAAACTCTTATAGAATATTCATTTATTGGTGCTGATGTAAAGTTAATAGCTATTGTTATTGTACTAAGCATTATAAAGCAAAGGGGTAAAAGCATAGCATAAATATAGTCCTTTAAATCAATGCCACCTACAAATATTGTGATTATTCCCATTGTAATTATAACAAAAAGCGAAACGTAAATATTCTCCATAAATACACAATAGAAAAGCACAAAAACAAAGAAAGCTGTTTTTATATATGGATTTACAAATCGCAATTTAGAAAAATAGCTATAATAATCTATTTTCAAATGCTTATGAGTAAAGGAAACATAAATAGCAGACATAGCAAAAATAATACTACATACAACTATAAATTTTGTGCTGTATTTTCCACTGAACATAACAAAAACGTACGCAAAAGACAGAAGAAAGAAAAATACAGCCTTTATCATTTTAAATATTAAACTCATAATTTTTCCTCTAAATATACACAAAATATATACAAAAATGTGCTTTCTTTTCAGAAAGCACACTAATCCTATTTATTATATTTTTTTCTAGCTACAAAATAGCCAAAACCATAACCAATAATTAAAGCACCAAAAGCACCCTGTAAACAGAAAAGTAAACTTTCAGTTTCGCCACCTGGAGGTGTGAGAATACTTTCTGCCCATGGTTCATATTCTGGATTAATATCAGAAATTACAGCCTCTGCCTTATCATCAGAACCACCAAATTCACTATCTTTAATTGTAGCAAGAGGGACAACTGCAATAACAACACATAAAATTAAAAGTGCAATAACCAATGTACTTTTCTTCATTATTTTTCCCCTCCTGTAAATGAAATAGCCTCAAGTTCAGGCTTAGCATAAGTTTCAAGACCGATTACAACAACTACTGAAAGAATACCTTCAATAATTGCAAGTGGTACCTGAGTTACAGCAAAGATACTTAAGAACTTAACAGCAGATGCTAAAACGCCACCTACTTCACTTGGGTAAGCTAAAGCAAGCTGGAAACTTGTAACACAGTATGTGAAAAGGTCACCTAAAGTACAAGCTAAAAATACGCCTACCATTTTGTTTACCTTTAAAACCTTGCATAACTTATAGATACCATAAGATAAGAATGGACCTGCAATAGCCATACTAAATGTATTAGCACCTAAAGTAGTAAGTCCACCGTGAGCAAGTAAGAGTGCCTGGAATAAAAGAACAATAATACCGATTACACTCATTACGCTTGGTCCAAAAAGTGTAGCACCAAGACCAGTACCTGTAGGGTGTGAAGATGAACCAGATACACTAGGAATCTTCAAAGCAGAAAGAACAAAAGTATATGCACCTGCCATAGCAAGGACAATAAGAGATTTTCTCTCTTTTGTTACAATCTTTCTGAGGCTGATAAAACCAGCAACTAAGAAAGGTATACAAACTACACCCCAAGCAATACAATGTGCCTTAGGTAAATAACCCTCCATAATATGCATTGCGAAAGCACTTTGTGTTACACCAAAGACTGAAGCAAAAACAACTGAGAGAGTCAACAACAGTTTCTCAATTTTTTTCATATTTTTCTCCTTTTTTCTGCATAAAAAAATGCCCCAAAAGGGCATAACAAGACCATTGCAGAAGTCTTATTTGCACCTACTGTTAGTCCGACAGTATTGCATTTGCCTCTATTTCAAGGCACAAATACAGGCAGGTCTTCTGACTTAAGGTTATAGTCTGTTTTGCCTTCCCCTGTGTAACCAAAGTGGCATATATACAGACAGCCTATCACAGCGGCGGTCCCGTACAGAATTTTCATCTGTTTCCCTATTCTCATACATTTCAGTATGCACCTGTAAATCTTGTTGACAAAATTGTATCATATATTACATAATATGTCAATTATCCAAATATATCATCAAGCAATTTATCAACTTCTGCTCTTCTCTTTTCAGTTTCTGAAACATCTATTGTATATACACCATTTTCTTCTATGATACAATCGCCGTCCTTAACTCCCTTTGGAAGTAGAGAAACATTGATTTCTGAAAATGTCATATCCTCGTTTTCACAAACTGCTATATTTTCTTCTATTCTATCTACTATATATCTTTTCACAATAACACAACCTTTCTAAGCAGGATTACAGATTTTACAAGGAGAATAGCCCTGTGAAATCAAATCTGCAATTTTACCAACGTAAGTTTTCTTATTTTTCTCTTTCATTTGAGAAACAGACCTACAATTTGGCTTATGTATTTTGTGAGTATTAGTGTTCAAAACATATGTAATGTTTACAGACTGTGGAACACTTGTTGAAGTTGCTGTACCAAATCCATTAACTGAGCCAGCACCTGTTGTATTTGTTGGAACAGACTGGCTTGTGCAGGGAGTGGCATCACCTCCACCGTCGACACTACCGTCACCAAAAGACAATGTTTTGCCATCACTTGTAATAATAATATTTCCATTTAAATCTGTTCTATAAACAGTTGCACCTATTTTAGAGAGAGCATCAAGTGTTTTCTCCTTTGGGTGTCCATAGCTATTGCCTTCTCCTACTTCAATAATAGCATATTTAGGCTGAACCATATTTAAAAATGCTGAACTGGAAGAAGTTGTGCTACCGTGGTGAGATACCTTATAAACATCAGATTTAAGTGTCTGACCACTGGCTACAATGTCGCTTTCTTCTGCTGTTTCAGCATCACCACAGAAAATAAAGCTATTATTTCCATACACTAATCTGAAAGCTACGGAATCATTATTCATATTTTTAGTATCATATTTCTTAGGTCCTACAATAGTAAATGTACTATCACCTAATTTGTAGCTATTACCTATTTTAGGTTCAATAGCCTTGATACCTTTTTGCTGAATAACTTTTAACATATTAGTATAAGTAGCTGTAGTATTATTTACCTTTGGCATAATAATATTATCTACAGGGAAATTATTTAAAACCTCTGCCATACCACCAATGTGGTCTGAATGAGGGTGTGTAGCAACTACATAATCTAATTTTTCTACCCCTCTTGACTTCAAATAATTTACAACAACACTGCCTTGTTCTCTTTCCCCTGCATCCACAAGCATAAACTTACCATTACATTCAATAAGTTCGGAATCCCCTTGACCTACGTCAATGTAATTTACGATAAGTTTATTGCTTGATGCTGTATCTGCAAATACTGTCATAGACAATAAGCAAATGAGAAAAGCAACAAGAAAACTTTTCATAAAACTTTTCATTTCTTCAACTCCTTTAAATTTTTTATATATTTTAAAGGAGGTAAACCATTTACCTCCTTTTAATAACGGAATATGCGATACTATTTGCTTACTAATTGAGATGTATTCATAGTTTCAATTATATCGCCAGTTTCTTCATCAATATAATTTATATCCACAGTTGCATCTTTCTGTGGCACACCCTTGAAAACCTGATATGTAGCACTATCTAAATAAAGCTCAATAGCTGAAATAGTTTTTTCCATTCTGATGCCTTTTTTGCAATAAATATCAAATTCATTTAATTCGTCATTAGCTTTTACATCAGAAATAGACGGATATTTTTTGTTATCAGTCTTAATATCTTCCATACATTTTTCTAATTTCAGTTTTAGATTATTGACATATTCGTCATATTTTTCTACAGACATATCGACTATAACAGCCTTTGTTTCCGGGTCAATTATTATATTTTCTCCACCCCAAGATTTAACCTCGTTTTTTATATCTTCCTCTTTCTCATTTACACCGAAAAAGTCCGGCGAAATTATAACTCTATACATTCCACCATTCCTTTGAACCTTAACATTAATATCAACACCTTCCTTTAGGTCTTTGCCAAAAGTATCAGTAGTCAATTCTGATGTTGCTTCCTGTGATTGGCTATGAACTTCTGCCACGTCTGTATTAGTAGCTGTAGCACAACCGGTAAAGAGCAAACAAGCCAACAAAGAACCCAAGAGCAAATGTTTCCTCATAAAAAACCCCCTGTTCAGAGTATCTTCTCATAATAAACCTTAGGTTCATTATACACTAAACAGGGGTTAAATACAAGTTATTTTGTTTTAGCCAAGTAAATTAGGGTTATTGAACTGTCTTAAGAGTAAATCGTGGTTATAAACGATTGTCTGCTGTGTGTTCTTTAACTGTTCAATCTGGAGCTTATAAGCATCAACAACAATCTGAGTTGTCTGACCTAAAGCAAGCTGAGTTTCATAAACCTTTAACTGGCTTTCCATATTTTCAAGAGTTGTTTCGTTGTCCTTATAACTCTTTTCAAGGTCCTTAAGGTCATTAATATTCTTCTTTACAGAAGTTGTAAGTGCATCCTTAGCATCCTGATAAGCTCTTGATGCCTGAGTATAAGTATATAAGCTATCCTTGTAGTTAGTTGTAGTATCATATACTGAATTGTATCTATCAAGAGCATACTTAGCTACATCAGCTGTATCCTTCTTGCCCTTTACTGTCTGATTAACAGCTAAAGCATAGTTAATCTTGCCGTCAACATTTACATTTTCCGGCATTTTCTCGTAAGATACATCATCAAAGATTACATTGTAAGTCTGATTTGCGTTTGTACCCATAAGCTGGTTAAGAGTAGTAAAAGCATTATCAATAGAAGTCTGTAAAGTTTCCTTGTTAGACTCTGCAAGTTTGTAATCCTTTACCTTTGCATCGTAATCACTCTGGCTCATCTGACCAAGTTTTAATGATACTTCTGCAATCTTAAGCTGGTCAGCCTGAACCTTCATACTCTGTTCATAGAGCTTGATACCATTTTCAGCTTCTCTGATACCGTAGAAAATACTTCTTACAGAATAATCAATAGTCTGCTTTGCTAATTCAGTATTT
>UQYD01000056.1 GCA_900545305.1 uncultured Eubacterium sp. | reverse complement strand
AAATTCTCTCCAACTCAGCGATTTGTTTATCTTTAAAGGATTCAAGTTCCTTTCTTTCAGCCTCTATCTTTTCTAACTTACTAGAAAGCAATTCTTCCTTCTTCTCGAGAGAATTACTCTTTTTTTCAAGAGCATCTTCCTTTTGAGTTAATCGCTTTTCAAGGCGCTGAACTTCATTCTTTCTTTCTCTACATTCCTTTTCAACTTCATTTTTCGTTTTAAGGGCTTCTTCTTTAGCTTCAACTAATACTTCTTTTTTTGTAGCTTCTGCTGTCTTTTTAGCTTCTAACTTTATATTTTCAGCTTCAATTTCGGCAGAGCCTATTTCAGCTTCAGCAAATTTCTTTCTCAAAAATTTACCAATAAAGATACCAATAATTAATGAAATTAAAATGGATGCGATGACTGTGAGCACGAATGGTAAAAACATAAATGCGTTCAGTTTCAGTCTAAACACCTCCTATTAAATTTTCAATGTACACATTAAACAACTTTCTATATAATACAACTCGCAGCGAAGTATTAAAATAAAATTGTTATCAAAACATTATATCTATGCACAAACATAATGTTTAATAGTATTACCTTAATATAATATAACTTTTTAGCCTAAAAGTCAATAGGCGACAAAATATTACTAACACCTCATTAATGACTACTTTTTAGTTTTTTCAATCAAGTAGTAGTCAGCCTTAGCTGTTTCAATTGTATTGAAAGTAATATTGTCATTATATTCTTTATACTCACTAAATATTGCTTTTAGACTTTTTATAATCGATGCGTTAGATGAAACTGTAACTTCATTATAAATTGTATTTGTAAAGATATTAAGGATTTCTGTCTTAATTTTATCTGCTATCATTTCTGGAAGAAAGATTTTTCCACTTCCCTTACAATAAGGGCATTCGCACAAGATATATTTGCTTAAAGGCTTTCTAATTTTTTGCCTAGTTAATTGCATAAGCCCTAGCTCTGTCATACCAATAATTCTTGTCTTTATCCTATCCTTAGAAATATAATTCCTTAAAAGATTCGATAAATTCTGTGCATCATTTTTCCCATTAGTATTTATAAAATCAACTATTATCATTCCACTAATGTTGCGAAGCCTAATTTGCCTAGCTACTTCTTCAGCAGCCTCCCTATTGGTTTTTGCAAAACTTTCTTGTGAAACAGCCTTTCCTGAATTAACATCTATTACAGTCATTGCCTCTGTTTCATCTATTATTAAGTATCCTCCACTTTTAAGCCATACCTTCTTAGAAAATAGCTTATCTATTTGGAACTCTATTAAATAATTGTGGAACATAGGTATCCTATCTTCATAATACTCTACATTCATATTATTCTTAGAAATATCTTCGTAAACTTTCTTACCATTTACAATTATTAAATCTTCTTCTGAAGAATATAAATCTCTTAAAGTTTTTTCTGCCATAGATACATCTTTATAGAGTAAAGCTGGAGCTTTTGTATACATTCCTCTATTTCTTATATCTTTTAGCTTTTCTAAATTAGTAGATATTTCTTTTTCTATATCACTATCAGAAGTATTTTCACAATTCGTTCTAAGAATTACACTGTATCCATCTATATTAAAAGGTTCTGCTAATTTCCTTAAACATTCACGTCTGTTAGCATCAGTAATTTTTTTTGAAACACCTATTCCTGAATTATCAAAAACTACAACTGAATATTTACCAGAAATACTAATGCATGTTGTAGCCACAGCTCTTTTTTCATTATATGCTTCCTTTTCTATCTGAACAATTATATCCTGTCCAGTTTTAGCCTTAGAAGTATTGAATTTTTCTTTATTATCTGTCAGCTGTAAAAAAACCGGATATTTCTCTCCTATATTGACGAAAGCAATTTTACTAGGAAGAATTTTTTCTATTCTTCCAACAAATATATCACCTACAGAAGCTTTTTCATCTTTTTCAGTATACACTACTTCTTGTAACTTTCCATCTTCTAGCAAAGCTATCCTATAATATTTGGATAAACAATCCATATAAATTTTTCTCATAATGCTACTAATTCACCATCTTTTTCAGTATACATTTCATACCTAGTAGTCTTTAGTTTAATCGGAATATATTCTATATTGCATTTTTTATAAATATATTCCATTAACAAATCTATTTTAAGATTTCCTTGACTACCTGTAGCTATCCTTGTGTTTATAATACTATTTTCACCACTATTGTCTACTTCGAGAGAATAAATCATAGGTCTAATATCAACAGTTTTAATTTTTTTCTTTACTTCTCTTTCCAATACAATATTTTTTTCTGACAATATTTCATCTATAATATCTTTTAAATTTTCTATTTTTTGGTCAAGACAAACTTTGTAATCTGCTGCTACAATAGCCGACGCACAGTTTTTTTCTCCTTCTTTAAGTTCTCTGACTTTAAGAATTTCTATACCTGAAGGCAAAGCTTGATTACATCTATCTTTAATTTCTTCACAAGCTACAGGTTCTGTAAGTTGAATATCTAAATATTCCCCATAGCTTGACATTCCTAAAGATAATGGAATTGCAAATGTTAATTGTTGATGTGGATTAAAACCATTAGAATATGCAATAGGTAACTGTGTTCTTTTTATAAGTCGAATAAAAAACTTTAGTAAATCTAAGTGACCTATATAAATCATTTTCCCATTCTTAGAAAATTTAAGTCTATATTTATTCAAAACATACACCCCCTCCAAAGCATTTAGCTCCACAATTAGCACATTCTGTACGACAATTCTTTGTAACTATTTCCTGTTTTGCCTTTTCCATCTCATTTATAAAGAATTTTTTACTTACACCTATAGAAATATGATCCCAAGGAAGAACTTCATCATAACTTCTTCTTCTATTAGCATAAAATTCCTTTGATAATCCTGTATCCTCGAAAGCCTGCATCCATTTTGAGTAATCAAATATGTCATTCCAACCATCAAATTTACATCCAAGTTCCCATGCTCTATATAAAAGTTTAGATGTTTTTCTATCTCCTCGTGCAAGAACACCTTCAAGAGAGCTTAACTCTGGTTCATGATAATTATATCTAACCTGCTTTCTAGTCATATGAGTCTTAACATATTTTTGCTTATCAAAGAATTCCTGCACAGTTGACTGAGGTTCCCATTGGAAAGGTGTAAAAGGCTTTGGAACAAAACAGGCAGAACTTACAACTACAGAAATCTGCTTATTTTTTCTATCTTCTTTAGGTATTTCAAAGAACTTTTCGCAAATTTTGTTTGCTAAATCAACAATACCTTGTAAATCTTCTTCTGTTTCTGTTGGAAGTCCAACCATAAAATAAAGTTTTACTCTTGTCCAACCACCAGCAAAAGCTAATCCACAGCCATTTAATATTTCTTCTTCTGTAATACCCTTGTTTATAACATCTCTTAATCTTTGAGTACCTGCTTCAGGTGCAAAGGTCAAACCAGATTTTCTTACAGCCTGAACTCTATCCATTAAATCCAAAGAAAAAGCATCTATTCTTAATGATGGTAATGAAATACTGATCTTATCTTTTGAGTATCTATCAAGGAGTTCATCAGCTAAAGGAACAAACTCTGTATAATCTCCGGTTGATAAGCTTGTTAAACCTATTTCCTCATGTCCTGATGTACGAACAAGACTATCAGCCAGACTTAATACTTTATCTTTTCCTCTTTCTCTAACAGGTCTATATACGTACCCTGCCTGACAAAATCTACAGCCTCTTATACATCCTCTGAATACTTCCAAAGTAACTCTATCGTGTACAGTCTCAATGAGAGGAACCATCTGTTTTTCTGGATAGAAAACAGCATTCATATCATCTACTATTACCTTTTTTATAGTTTTTGGAGCCTTTGGATTATTAGGCTTTATTTCTTTTACTGTTCCATCTTCGTTATAACTTACATCATAAAACTTAGGAACATACATACCTGGAATTTCTAATATTTTTTCGAGAAATTCCTCTTTTGTACCACCATTTTTCTTATGTTCTTTATAAACATCAAAAAATTTATCATATGATACTTCACCTTCACCAATATAAAAAACATCAATAATATCAGCTAAAGGTTCTGGATTATATGCACAAGGCCCACCGGCAATAATTATTGGGTCATCTTCTGTTCTATCCTTAGACCAAATAGGTATATTTGCTAAATCCAACATATTTAAAACATTTGTATAACTCATTTCGTATTGTAGAGTAAAACCAACAAAATCAAATTTTTTAAGTTCATCTCCACTTTCAAGACAAAAAAGAGGAATATTATTTTCTCTCATTTTTTGCTCCATATCTACCCATGGGGTAAAACATCTTTCACAATAGGTATCTTCTCGCCTGTTTAAAAAATAATACAAAATTTGTAAGCCTAAATGACTCATACCAACTTCATATACATCAGGGAAACAAAAAGCAAATCTTATATCAACATTTTTCGGATTTTTTACAACCATATTTACTTCATTTCCAATATATCTAGCTGGTTTTTCAACTTGCAATAAAATTTCGTCAATCATATTTTTCCTCCGTATTTTATATCCATATAATTATAACTGTTATCTTCAAGAATATCAACTAATTTATAGTCTAAGCCATAAATTGCAACCTTTAAACAATATATTTTTTCTTTTTGTAATAATATTGTTATTATAAAAAGAAAAAGGTTCAAAAAAAACTACTAACTTACATTAATAGCAACTTTTCTAAACCTTTAATTTTATATAAATTTTTATTAATATATATCAATTAATTATTTTATAATAATTTACTGGGTTAATATATTCGTCTCCTAATTTTATCTCATAATGCAAGTGTGGACCTGTAGAATCTCCTGTATTGCCAGAATATGCAACAACATCTCCTTGAATAACATTATCCCCTTTTTTTACCGTAACTGAATCTAAGTGAGCACACAATATATCATATTTGTCATATGTTTTATATTTAACATAATACCCATAGCTATTGGAATATCCTACATCCGTAATTTTTCCACTTTTTACAGCCATTACTTTTGTATTTAAAGGCACTCCTATATCTATGCCCTTATGATACTGATTTCCAGAACTTGTTGGATTATCTCTATCTCCAAAATTTGAAGTTATAACCCCATTTAAAGGATTTATCCATTCTTCTTTAGGGTTCTGTAGCTTTTGAATTATTAATGTAGTACAAATCTTTATTTTGATTTATCTCATTTATTACATTATCGTCCAATACAACTTCATTTCCACTAAAAACAAATGTTTTTATACTATTATTTCCATAAATGAACGTTTTCACATTTTCAATACTATGATTTATATCTGTATAATCTATATTTTTACTTAAACTATTTTTTACAAAATCAGTAATGCTATTTGAAACATCTGATTTAATTTCGAAACACCCTACCACAATTATTGCAATTCCTAAACATATATTTATTCTAAGTAAAAACGTACCTTTCGTAGATTTATCACTTATCCTTTTTCTATAATTTCTATTTAATCTACTGTGTCTGGACGAATAATATTTTTTATCCATTGTTATCACCTCTAGTATAATTATATTTTTACATTAGTAAATTTATACCATTATATTGTCGTAAAAATAAGCATAATTATCATAAATAGTGACATAACAACTAAATATATATCAATTTTCTTTTTTAATAAAAATACATTACACAGCACATAGCTTATTATCCCTATCGCAATCCCAACTATAATTTTATTTAAAACAACCATAGATAAAACTGTTAATACAGCTGGTAAAGCCTCTGAAACATCTTCAAAGTTTATTTGTTTTAGTATGCCTGTTATCATTACTCCAGCCATTATAAGAGTTGTAGCAGTTGCTGCTGATGGAACTGCCGTAGTAAACGCTGTAAACGGAACCGTAACAATAAATAGTAATCCAGTTATTATTGCCGTCAATCCTGTTCTAGCTCCCTCTACAACTCCTGTATTTGACTCCACATAAGTAGAAACTGTTGTCATACCTATCAAAGCTCCTAAAGATGTAGTAGCTGAATCTACTTCTAAAATTTTAGGCATTTCTTTATCTATTACATTTTCACATTCTTTAGGTTTTAACCAAATAAAGTTTTTCATAGCTATAGTAGTTGAAATTGTTTCAAATATATCAATTATACAAATTACGAAAACTATCATTACAATATTAAATAATGATACCACTATAGATTTTGTACTTGTATTGTCAATAAGTCCATTCATATTTATTGAAAAAACAAAAGGAGAAATAAGTACTTCATTTGCATATATATGTCCTGTCATCCCCAAAGGTACAGCAACTAAAATACATACTAATTTCCCTATAAATATAGCCCCATGAACATGTTTATTAATAAGAATAATTATAAGAATAATCCCACAAACAGTTAAAATTGCTGTCTTATTATGAGTATCATTAAAATTCAGTAAATTCATAAATAAAAAGCCATTACCACTTTTTTCAAAAATATAGCTTTTAATTAATCCTTGAAGAACTATATACATACCTATTCCACCAGTAACTGCATATTTTATATTATCAGGAATAATGTCATGAAGTCTTTTTTCAAGACCTGTCATAGATAATAAGAAAAAAACTACTCCTGATATAAAAACTATAAATAATGCTTGAGAATAACTATACCCAAAATTTTTACAAACTGTATATGATATAAATGTTGCAATAGTCAAACTAGGTCCTTGTATAAGAGGTGTATTTGTAATAATACCAACAGCTATAGAGGCTATTCCTGAGGCTATTAAAGCTGCTATTGTAAGTGATATTAACATTTGTCCTGCTGATATTCCATTATATACAATTACATCATTTATAAATTTTCCTTCTTTATCTATAACTTCTGGGAAAATATCCATAATAATCTCTGGTACAAGTGTAATTAAATACAAAAATGTAAAATAATTGGTTATTGCAGCTAAAAACTCTGTTTTTATAGTAGTATTATACTCTTTTAGTTCAAAAACCCTATATATAAATTCTATGATTTTTCTCAACACACAAAAACCCCCATAATCTTAGTATATAAGATTTTGGAGGTTTAATGCATCTATCGGTTATTTATTTTTTAATATTTCAATACCTTTTGCTAATTGTTTGTCATTTTTCTCATCACAACTTATTTTATCACTTGTTATTATTACTGGTTCATAATCTTTATCAGATTTTACAACAACATCTGGTTTTATTCCTATGCCGTCTATACACACTCCTTTAGGTGTATAATATTTAGCTGTTGTAATTTTTACAGCACTGCCATCGTTCATAGAATATGTTGTTTGAACCACACCTTTACCATAAGTATTTTCTCCTACAATTGTCCCCTTGCCTGTATCTTGTATAGCCCCTGACAAAAGTTCTGATGCAGATGCACTTCCACCATTAACCAGAACAACTAAAGGTATGTCTAATTCGCCATCTTTTGAATATATGTATTCCTTTTTTTCCTTTTTATCCTCTGTATAAGTAATAATACCCTTAGGTATAATATCATCTGCAACCTTTGCTACTGAATCCACTAATCCACCAGGATTATCTCTTAAGTCAATTATTAATGATTTAATCCCCTGTTTTTTTAAATCATTGTAGGCATTAGCATACTGTTCATAAGTAACTTCTTCAAAACCACTTATCTTTATATATCCAATATCACCTTTTAATACTGTATGAGCTACTGTAGGGACTGAAATACTTTTTCTAGTAACTTTAACATCTTTAGTTTCTCTTGTAGTAGGTGAATAAATAGTTAAATTAACTTGAGTATTTTCTTTTCCCCTTATTAGTTCAATCGCCTCTGAATAATTTTCATATCCAACTGATGTATTATCTATCTTTAATATTTCATCTCCTTCTTTTAATCCTGCCTCATCAGCTCCAGAGCCTTTATATATAGCTTTAATATACATAGTATTATCCTCATGGACACTACATACAGCACCTATTCCAACATAATTTCCGGTTGTAGATATTTTATATGATTCAAATTCCTTTTTAGATATGTATCGAGAATACTTGTCTGTTGTATCATACAGCATACCCATATATATTCCCTCAAACATTTTATCTTTATCAATATCCCCTACATATTGGTTTTTCATTAATTTATAAATACTTTTAGCTTTTGTTTCATAATTAATTTCTTTAGTTACAAATCTTCTAAATAAGATACATCCCGTATTTAATACAAGTGAGACTATCAATGTAAATATTACTCCATATATAAGTCCCTTTAAAAAGTCCTTATTTTTCATTATATCACCTCGTATTATTAATATATGACTTAAAACTTTTGCTATATAACTGTTTTTAACCAAGTTTTCCTAATTACTCTTGTTTGACTTACAATAGTTTTAAAAACTTCTTCTGAATATACCATAGCATAAACAACATAAATAGGAAGTCCTAAATACTTTGCTCCCAAAAATGCCATTGGTACACCTACTAGCCAAACACTAGCTGTATCACATATAAAGCAAAAAATAGTATCTCCACCATTTCTTAATATACCTACAATGTTAATATAGTTTATTGTTTTAAATAGCATGCCAATAGAAACTACCCACAACATCAATTCTGCATAATGTTTACCTTCATTTTCTATATCAAACAGATTTACAACAAATGGTGAAATTGTAAATAATACAGCTCCTAAAAATACTGAACACAATATAGCTAAATACGTACATTTTTTTGCATAGTCTATAGCTTTATCCTTATCCCTTGCTCCAAGAGCATTACTTATAAGAATACCACAATATGCTCCAACGCCCATACCAAAAACTACAAAAAGATTTTGCACTACATTTGCCACCTGTACAGCAGCTTGAGAAATAGTTCCAGCATATTTATAAGCAATATTGTATACTGTTGTCCCTAAAGCCCACATAAACTCATTTAATAAAACGGGTGTTGTAATTATAAAATAATTCTTTAAAAAAGCTTTATCTAATTTAAAATAATCTCCAAAATCTGTTAATACAGCATTGTTTCTTGCTTTT
>UQYD01000055.1 GCA_900545305.1 uncultured Eubacterium sp. | reverse complement strand
ACGATGAACCTTTATATCCTGGTAAGGACTATATTGTAAAGCTCGGTACAAAGTCTATTCCAGGTGTAGTTGAAAAGATTAACTATGCTGTTGATGTAAACACAGGAGAACACATCAAGGCTGAATCATTAACTAAGAATGGTATCGCTCTTTGCGAAATTCAGCTTGCTGAACCTATTGTTGCAGACAAATTTGAATATCACAAGACATTAGGCGAACTTATTCTTATTGACAGGATTTCAAATATGACATCAGCTTGTGGTGTTGTTGAAGATTTAAGCGAAAAGGCTGGTTCTTTCTCTGATAGAGCATCATTTAAGAATGGTGATTTAGAGGCAAGAGGCGATATTTTTGAAGAATTCTATTATAGTGTAGAAAGTTTATCTGTATTAAAGTATCAGCCGGTTAAGAATACATACACTATTGGTGATGAAATTCCAACAGAGGGCGAAAGTTACAAGTATCCTGATACATTCGATATTATTGTACTTCGTGATGGCGTTGCTGTTAGTGTAAGAGATAAGAAGATTAAGGATATTGTTGAAGTATCTCAGTATAAGTATGAAAACACTCCAGTTGTAAATGGTAGAGGTTTTGAAATAAAGGTTAATTCACAGGAAGATGTAGAAAACTTCCTTAAGGAATACAAGGACTCAGAGGGTTCTAGTCAGTTCTTTAGTAAGTGGATGAACTTTGATACTTACAGAAAAGTTGCTTTAAAGGCATCTAAATAATGTTAAAAAGGAGAACATCTATTAAGGTGTTCTTCTTTTTTTGGAAAGTAAAATATGTGAAAAAGGGCATATTAATAGAAGTTGAAAAAGTTAGTAGTGATTTTAAAATTATTACCAAAAATTGACACATTAGCTACATAATTTGCAGAAATTTAACAATTATGCTTGACCTGTGTCGAAAAATCAATATAATTGTTTGGTAAGTAAAATTTAATATTTTTAAGGGAGGAACAACCTATGTTTGAAAAGCTTTTTAAGCTTAAGGAACACAACACAGATGTTAAGACGGAAATTCTTGCCGGTATTACAGTCTTTATGACAATGGCTTATATACTTGCAGTAAACCCTAATATCTTATCAGCAACAGGTATGAACTCAAATGGTGTATTTATTGCCACAGCACTTTCAGCCTTTGTTGGTACATTACTTATGGCGTTATTTGCCAATTATCCATTTGCCTTAGCACCAGGTATGGGACTTAACGCATACTTTGCCTATACTGTAGTTCTTGGTATGGGTTACAGCTGGGAAACAGCTCTTTCAGCTGTATTCGTAGAAGGTGTTATCTTCATTTTATTATCTGTTACTAACATTAGAACTGCAATCTTCAATGCTATTCCTTTAACATTAAAGACAGCCGTTTCTGTTGGTATTGGTCTTTACATTGCAATCATTGGTTTAAAGAATGCCAATATTGTAACTAATGGATTATCACTTTTCTCTGTTGATGGCTATGTAACAGCCAATAATCTTACAGCAGGTAGTGTAGGTATGCACGATGTAGGTATTACAGTATTACTTGCGATTATCGGTACTCTTATTACAGGTGTTTTAGTTGCTAAGAATGTAAAGGGTAATATACTTTTAGGTATTCTTGCTACTTGGATTTTAGGTATTATTTGTCAGGTTGCTGGCTTATATGTTCCTAATCCAGATGCTGGTTTCTTTTCATTAATTCCTAGTGGTATCGTAAGCTTTGCTTTAGGTGATATTAAGGAGGTAGCATTTAAGATTAGCTTTACTGATGTTATTTCAGGCAAAGACAACCTTGTAAACTTTATCGTAGTTGTATTTGCATTCTTATTTGTAGACTTATTTGATACAATCGGTACTCTTATTGGGGTATCTTCTAAGGCTGGTCTTTTAGATAAGGACGGTAAACTTCCAAAGATTAAGGGTGCATTACTTGCAGATGCTATTGCTACTACTTTTGGTGCTGTTTTAGGTACATCAACAACAACTACTTATATTGAAAGTGCATCAGGGGTAACAGAAGGTGGTAGAACAGGTTTAACAGCTTTAACTACTGCAATCTTATTTGGTTTAGCATTATTCTTCTCACCAATTTTCCTTGCTATTCCTTCATTTGCAACTGCTCCAGCACTTATCGTTGTTGGTTTCTATATGGTAACTAACATTGTTAATATTGATTTCGCTGATGCTTTTGAAGCTATTCCTGCTTACATTTGTATGATTGCTATGCCTTTCTTCTCTAGTATTTCAGAAGGTATTTCAATGGGTGTAATTTCTTACACAGTTTTACATCTTGTAAACAAGAAAGAAAATAAGAAAATTAGTATTTTAATGTATATCTTAAGTATATTATTTATTCTTAAGTATATCTTACTTTAATTTGTGGCTTGATATACAAACTTTATCTATTATAAAAATCCCACTTTTCTTTAATTAGGAAAGTGGGATTTTAGTATAAGCATATATGAAAAAAGGCTCACTCCCTGTTTTAGTTGGAAGTGAGCCTTTTTAAGTCGTCGGATTTATTTATTTTCTGTGTCCACAGTTTCTTTAATTACTTTTGCTTCCATATTTTTAGGTAAAATAAGGTTTAATACAATAGCTACAATGAAAACAACAGCAACACAGTTTTCAGAAAATACATTTTCAATTATCTGTGGGAATATGCTGAAGATTTCCGGTACTTGAGTAAATCCAATACCAATACTTAATGAAAGGGCTGCGATTGTAATATTTCTCTGAGAATAACCACAACCACTAATCATCTGTAACCCACTAATAACTATATTACCAAACATCATAAGAGTACAACCACCTAATACTGCATCAGGTAAAGTTGCAAGTAAAGAACCGAAAATAGGGCAGAAACCAGCAAGAATCATAATTATAGCACCGGCAGCAATAGCATATCTATTAACAACCTTAGTCATTGCTATAAGTCCTACATTCTGACTAAATGATGTAATAGGAAGACAGCCAAAAACTGATGAAAGGGCACTAATGAAACCGTCACAGGCAATAGAGCCTGAAGTTTCTTTTACTGTAGTATTACGATTAAGACCAGTTGCAGCAAGGGCTGATGTATCGCCAATAGTTTCAGTAGCAGATACAAGGAATATTAATGTTACTGAAATAATAGCATTAATATTAAATTCCGGCTTAAATGGCATAATAGATGGCAATGTAACTATTGATGTGCTATTTAAAGCAGAAAAATCAACTACACCCATAAATATAGCAACAATGTAACCTACAATAAGACCAAATAAAACAGAAAGCTGTTTCCAATATGATTTAGCAAATATGTTGAACAAGATACAGCATAATAAAGTAATAGAGCCTAAAACCCAGTTAGTAATAGAACCAAAGTTTTCGCTACCACTACCACCACCGAAAGATGCTGCACCTACAGATAACAATGAAAAACCAATAGCTGTTACAACACTTGCAGAAACAATAGGAGTAATAAGTTTAAGCCAGTATTTAGCTAAAAGACCTAAAACACCTTCTATTAAACCACCGACTAATACTGCACCTACAATGGCGTTATAACCATAAGTTGGACCTACAAAACACATAATAGAAACAAAAGTGAAACTGATACCCATTACAATGGGAAGACCAGAACCGATTTTCCAAAGAGGGAAAAGCTGTATTAAAGTACCGATACCTGCAATAAGCATAGCACTTTGAATAAGCATAGCACTTTGTTCACTAGATAAACCACAAGCTCCAGCCACAATGAATATAGGAGCAATATTTGCAACAAACATTGCTAAAATGTGCTGTAAACCAAATGGAATAGCCTGTTTAACAGGGATTTTACCGTCAAGACAATAAATATTGTCTGTTGAAGAATTATTCATTTTTAATTTTTTCCTTTGTATTTAATTTTTATTGTTCGTGGAATACAATAGTGCTATTAGAGGCGTCCATACTATCTACAATAGCAAGAGATTCTAAGTGATAGCCAAGGTTTCTGATAATTCTACCACCAGACTGGAATCCCTTTTCAATAGCAATACCGATACCTTCAACAGATGCACCAGATTCTAAAACAATAGAAATTAAGCCCTGTAATGCACAGCCGTTTGCAAGGAAGTCATCAATAATTAAAACGTGGTCATCAGGTGAAAGGAATTTTTTAGATACAATAACCTGATTTTTGCACTTATGAGTAAATGATTCAACTTCAGCAATGTACATTTCGCCTTCGATGTTAATACTCTTAGTCTTTTTAGCAAATACAACAGGAGCATCAAAATATTTTGCAACGATACAAGCAATACCAATGCCTGATGCTTCAATAGTTAAAATTTTGTTAATAGGCTTATCTTTGAAACGACGCTTAAATTCTTCGCCCATTTGTTCAAAAAGATGAATATCCATCTGATGATTAAGGAAACTGTCTACCTTTAAAACATTTCCTTCTTTAACAATACCGTCTTTAACGATACGTTCTTCTAAAAAATTCATTTTTGTTTTCCTCCGTTTGTTGTTTACAGTTTAGGATTTTTGATGTAAACGAAATAATATTATAAAGAATATGGTAACAAATTTTTGTGTTTTTGGCAATATAAAAATGAAGAAAAAACGAATATTTTGTCAAAAAAATGAAAAGTCATATAAATTTATAAATAATTTGGATAAAATTTCTTAATTTAATAAATTTTTTTGACTATATATACATAAAAATGAAAAATAAATCCTTAAAATATAATATTTTTTCGGAAAGATAATTTTGGTAAGTGGCTCTAATAGTGGGGTTTTAATAAAAAGAGAAAAATAATAAATATATATTTGTATAAAATTGACAAAATCAAGGAATGGATATATAATGTAGACAAATGAAATAGGGATGAGGGAACTAAAGAATTAAAGTTTTCTAGTACGGGAAAAGAGGGAACGCTTATGATTAGTTTTTTTAGTTGTCTTATTATTTTAATTGGTGGATATTTTATCTACGGTAAAGTTGTAGAAAAGGTTTATGGACCAGATGACAGAGAAACACCGGCTGTTCGTTTAAGTGATGGTGTTGACTATGTTACAATGCCTACATGGAAATTATTTACCATACAGCTTTTGAACATAGCTGGTCTTGGACCAATTTATGGTGCTTTGTCAGGAGCACAATGGGGACCATCTGTATTCCTATGGATTACATTGGGAACTATTCTAGGTGGTGGCGTACACGATTTTTCAGTTGGCTTTTTAAGTATGCGACACGATGGTGCGTCAGTTTCTGAATTAACAGGAATGTACTTAGGTAGTTTGGTAAAGCAGATTATGCGTGTGTTTAGTGTAATTCTTCTTGTTATGGTTGGTGCCGTTTTCGCAGTCGGTCCGGCAAGTTTGATTGCGATGTTAATTGGTAAGCAGGGAGTTGCTTCAGGACTTCTTGTAAACACAAATTTTTGGTTAATTATAATTTTAATTTATTACTTTATTGCAACTTTCATCCCTATTGATAAGATTATCGGTAAAATATATCCATTGTTTGGTATATGTTTAATTGTTATGGCAGTTGGTGTAGGTGTAGGTATATTTACTCATGGATATACAATTCCTGAAATTACATTAACTAATTTACATCCAGCTGGTACACCTGTTTGGCCGGTTATGTTTATTACTGTTGCCTGTGGTGCTATTTCTGGTTTCCATGCTACACAGTCTCCATTGGTTGCTAGATGCTGTAAGTCTGAAAAGCAGTCACATTTGGTATTCTATGGTGCTATGGTTAGTGAAGGCATTATAGCTTTGGTTTGGGCTGCTGCCGGTTGTGCAGTTTATGAAAAAACTGGTGGCTTAATGACAGGTTTATCACAGTTATTAACTGACTCTGGTCAGGCTGCTACAGTTTATGATGTATGTTTAAAGACAATGGGTGGCGTTGGTATCATATTAGCTATGATTGGTGTTATTGCTTGTCCAATTACATCTGGCGATACTGCATTCCGTTCAGCAAGATTAGTTATTGCAGACTGGTTTAAGATTAATCAGAAATCTTATAAGAAGCGTTTGATTATCTGTGTGCCATTATTACTTGTTGGTGCTATAATTTGTCAGCTTAACTACAACATCGTTTGGAGATATTTCAGCTGGTCAAATCAGACTTTAGCAATGATTGCTTTATGGGCAGCATCAATGTACTTGTATAAGAATAATAAATTCTGCTGGATTACAGTATTCCCAGCAACATTTATGTCAGCTGTATCAGCAACATATTTTGTTTATGCTCCAGAATGTTTAAATCTTGGCACAGCAATAGCTTATCCTATTGGTATAATAGTAGCATTAGTATTCTTGGGAATTTTCCTTTATACAGCTATTATTAAAAAAGGTAATGTTAAAGTAAAGGAAGAATAAACTAAAAAAAGATTGAGTCCTCTTAGTGGGGATTCAATCTTTTTTTGTCTATAAATTATTGTAATATTCAGCTATAAGTTTGCTTGTAATATTTCTTGAATTAAAAGTATGTTCTCCAAATCTTTTTACAGGCATAACACCTAAAAGAGAGTTGGTAATAAATATTTCTGTAAATTCGCCAATATTTTCAGGTCTAATAATGCGTTCTTCTACATTTGCTATTTTCATTATGTGTTGTCGCAATACTCCGTTTAAAAGTCCACTGGACACAGGAGGGGTTACAATTTTATCCTTTGAAACGAAAAATATATTAGTTGTTGCTCCCTCGCAAATTTCTCCTTTCGTATTTAAAAATATAGGTTCGTCAAAACCATTTTCTTTTGCTTTTCTCTTTTCCCATATACAATCACTATAGCTTAATGTTTTCATATATGTAAAAGGGGAAGTTTCATTTCTTCTTATATTACTGTATTCTAGCTCAAAGCCTTTTTCATATTGTTCTGTAGTATATGTGTTCTGCCTTGATGTAATGGTAATATTTTCTTTAGATACTGTTAATTTTAGTACACCATTTTCCATTGGATTTTCTGAAATATATTTTTCTATTTCATTTTTTCGCTTATCAATCCATTGGTCAATAGGTTCTTGTACTATATTTAAGTAGCTAACAGCATTTTTTAATCTGTCTAAATGCTCGTCAATAAAAATAGCTTTATTTTTGTAGACCAAAATTGTTTCAAAAGCTCCCAGTCCAAACCAGTAGCCTTCGTCTGCTGTTATTTTTATATTATTACTCACTTGTTTTTCCTCCTGTAATAGCATCTATAAGTGCTTTTGCTTTTTGTTCAGTTTCTTCATATTCAAATTCAGGATTTGATTCATAGGTGATGCCTCCACCTACACCTAAGTTGTAAGTGCCATTTTTGTGAACCAATGTGCGAATTACAATGTTTAAATCACAATCTCCATTTAATGTCAAATATCCCATAGAGCCTGTATATAAACCTCTTTGACTATGTTCCAACTTGTCTATGATTTCCATAGCACGAATTTTAGGTGCACCAGTTATTGAGCCACCGGGAAAAGTAGATTTAAGTAGGTCAATAACAGTTTTATCATCTTTTAATTCTCCGCGAACAGTTGATACCAGATGAAAGACAGTTGCATATTCTTCAACATTAAATAGCTCACTTACATTTACACTTCCTGCCTTACATACTCTGTTTAAGTCATTTCTTTCTAGGTCAACTATCATTAATAATTCACTTTTATCTTTTTTAGAATTTTCCAATTCTTTTTTCAAGAGTATATCTTCTTCAGTGGTTGAACCTCTTTTTCTAGTACCTTTTATTGGACGTGTTTCTACTATGCCATTTCGTACTTTTAAAAATCTTTCAGGAGAGGCACTTACAATTTGAAAATCTCCATCGTTAAAATAAACACCAAATGGAGAAGGGTTATGTTTTCTTAAATAGCAAAAAATATCATAAGGCTTTCTGTCACTTTCTATTTTAATTTGCCTTGTCATATTTGCAATATAAATATCACCTGTTTTAATAAAATTCCTCATAGATTCCACAGCATCTAAATATTCATTTTTGCTAAAGTCAGAAGTAATATTGCAAATTGTATTTTCATCAGAGCTTATGTTATTTTTATTTAATATATTTTCTATTTCGTCTTCATAATTTTCTATAGAATTAAATTTTTCTTGAGTGGAAATGTAAATTTCATTTTTCTCTAAATCTTCAATTATGTACAGGTCATAAAATGTAAATAAAGCATCAGGTGTATCAATTTCTTTATTATGTTTTGAAGATATATTTTCAAATTTTCTACCATAGTCGTAAGTTAAATAACCTATAGCACCACTAATAATAGGAAGGGTGGTATTGTTTTCTTGCTTATTTTCTTTAATGTAGCTGTCTAAAAAATCTAATAAATTTCCACTTGCTTCATTATCATTTACTTTTAAAATGCCGTTGCTTTCTTTTACTTCTAAATAAGGGTACAAACCTATTACAGAATATTTGCCGTATTTGTTTTTTAGAGAAGAATCCAGAAAAATAGACTTTGTATTGTGAAAGTGAGAATATAAAACTTCAATAGGGCAATAATTTTTCAGCTTTTTATATTTTAAAGACAATTCTTGTACCTCCATTGTTGACATATTTTAATAAAGTTGTTTAGTAATTCGTGTCCATTTTCTGTTAAAACAGCTTCCGGATGAAATTGTATTCCATATACGGGATATTTACAGTGAGAAATTGCCATAATTGCACCGTCACTTGAGATGGCATCAATATTTAATTCACTAGGTAAAGATGTTTTATCTACTACTAAGGAATGATACCTTGTTACATTGTAGTGCGTTGGAAGATTATTAAAAAGTCCTTTTCCATTATTTATTATTTCAGTTACTTTTCCATGTACTGGTGTTGTACCACAACAAACCTTTGCACCGAAGGAATGACCAATAATTTGATGCCCTAAACATACACCTAGAATAGGAATTTTATTGCAAAAATATTTTATAACTTCTTCTGAAATACCACCGTCTTTTGGATTACCGGGACCGGGAGATATTATTATTCCACTTAAATCTTCTATTTTTTTTAGTTCTTTAATTGTCACTTTATCATTTCTTATTACTTTTATATTTTGTCCCAACTCTTGAAAATAGGCAGACAGGTTGTAGACAAATGAATCGTAGTTATCTATCATTATAAACATCATGAAACCTCCAACATAAAATAAAAAAACCGAAATAAACCCATAGTGATATGAGTCTATTTCGGCAGTCTTCTGTAATTCAGGCACACCTATATACAATTTTGTAAAACGATTATATCATAGTATGAAGTTTAAGGCAAATATAAATTTTATCATTTTGGAAACAATAAAAATTATTGACAAAGGAATGGTATTTGATAAAATGTAAATATAGATTAATGTTTTAGGAGAAATATTATGGAAAGATATGATATAGCAATAATAGGTACAGGACCGGCTGGATTGTCAGCTGCAATAACTGCAAAAATCAGAAATAAAAAAATATTATTAATAGGAAATCCTAATTTTAGTGATAAGGTACAGAAAGCACATCAAATACAGAATTATTTAGGTTTGCCTGCTATTTCAGGGAAAGATTTAGCAAAGGCTTTTGAAAATCACATTAATTCTATGGATATTACTATTACAGAGGGAAAAGTTAATGCTGTATATCCAATGGGAAGTTATTTTGGATTACAGGTTTCACAGGATATTTAT
>UQYD01000054.1 GCA_900545305.1 uncultured Eubacterium sp. | reverse complement strand
AAGGAAGTTATGGATGCAGTTCCAGGTGGTACAATCGGTGGTACATACGGTGGTAACGCTTTAGCTTGTGCAGCTGGTCTTGAAGTATTAAAACTTATGGACGAAGGTGGACTTGTAAAGCGTAGTCAGGAAATCGGCAAGAAGGTAATGGCTGCTTTCAACGAAATGAAAGAAAAGTACGAAGTTGTTGGCGATGTCAGAGGTCTTGGTGCTATGATTGGTGTAGAATTTGTTAAGGATAAGAAGACAAAAGAACCAAACCCAGAATTTGTTGGCAAGTTCATTCAGGAATGTGCAAAGAATGGTTTATTAGTAGAAAATGCAGGTATTTATGGCAACGTAATTCGTTTCCTTGCTCCACTTGTAATTACAGACGCACAGCTTGATGCAGGTCTTGAAATTTACGAAAACGCTATTAAGGCTTGTATGTAATTTGAGGTGAGCTTATGAAGCAGTTTAAGGTTGTTCCTACAATACAGGAATTTGAAACTTGCAAGGACTTTGCTGATACTTATGGTATCGGCAAAGGCGACCTTGTGTTCGTTAGTAACGGTACAAAAAATCGTCTTTTTCCGGAGTTAGATAATAGTGGTGCTATTGTAGTAAATTACAGAAACTATGGTAGTGGAGAACCAACAGACCTTATGGTCGAAGGTATCTGTAAGGACTTAGAGGGCAAGACATACAACAGAGTATTCTCTATTGGTGGAGGTACTATACTTGATGTTGCAAAATTGTTCGCTCTCAAAACAGTATCACCAGTAGTTAAATTGTTCAACAAGGAATTGGAAATTGTTAAGGATAAGGAACTTATTCTTGTTCCAACAACTTGTGGTACAGGTAGCGAAGTAACAAATATTTCTATTCTTGAATTAACAGCTATTAATTCAAAGTTTGGTCTTGCTGTTGACGAGCTTTATCCAGACAAGGCTATTTTAATTCCAGAATTGCTTGAAGGACTTCCAATGAAGTATTTTGCAACAAGTTCTATTGATGCACTTATTCATTCTATTGAATCATTTACCTCCCCAAAGGGAAATGATTTCACAAGAATGTTTTCATTAAGTGCTATGGATATGATTTTAAAGGGTTATCAGGAAATTGCTAAAAATGGCGAAGAAGCAAGAAAGCCTATTTTAAGACAGTTTATGCTTGCTTCTACATATGCAGGTATTGCATTTGGCAATGCAGGCTGTGCAGCTGTTCACGCAATGAGCTATCCTTTAGGTGCTAAGTATCACGTACCTCATGGCGAGGCTAATTATGCTATATTTACAGAAGTTTATAAAACATATATGAAACTTCAGCCGGTAGGTATTATTAATAAGTTAAATACTCATTTAGCCGAAATTTTAGGTTGTGGCGAAGATGAAGTTTATACTGAAATTGAAAAGCTCTTAAATCATATTATTCCTAAAAAAGCACTCCATGAATATGGTATGACACAGGAAGATATAGCAGATTTTACAGAAACTGTAATGACAAAGCAGACAAGACTTATGAACAACAATTATACAGAGTTGACTGCTGAAACAGTTACAGAAATTTACAAGAGTTTATTTTAATTAATTATAAGAGGAACAAAGAGGTTCTAAAAGGTGATGTTATGCCTTTTTGAGCCTCTTTTTGTATGTCGTTCATTTAGAAAGTTGAGGGGAAGAATATGAACAAATCAGAATCTAAATTTAACAAAGTAATGGGCCCGTGGGATATATTAGTTATCGCTTTTGGTGCTATGATTGGCTGGGGCTGGGTTATTAATTCAGGTGACTGGATTGCAAATGCCGGCTTCATCGGTTCAATTATTGCATTTCTTATTGGTGGTGCTATGGTTGTATTTGTAGGTCTTACATATGCTGAACTTACAGCTGCTATGCCACAGTGTGGTGGCGAACACGTTTTCAGCTACAGAGCAATGGGACCAACAGGGTCATTTATATGTACTTGGGCAATTATATTAGGTTATGTTGCTACAGCAGCTTTTGAAGCTGTTGCATTACCAACCGTAGTTACATATTTATTCCCTCATTTTAATCAGTTTTATCTTTACACAATAGCCGGTAGAGATATTTATCTTTCAACAGTAGTTTTAGGCTGTGCTATGGCAGTTCTTATTACAGCAATTAATCTTGCCGGTGCAAAGACAGCAGCTATTTTACAGACTATTTTAACAGCACTTATTGCTTGTGCAGGTCTTTTATTGATTGGTGCATCTGTAGTAAATGGTGATATTGCAAATGTTGCAGGTCAGCTTTGGTCACATACAGATTCAACAGGTGCAACTCAGAGTGTAGGCAATGGTGTATTAAAAGTTGCTTGTATGACACCATTCTTATTCATTGGTTTTGACGTAATTCCTCAGGCTGCTGAAGAAATTAACGTACAGTATAAGAAAATCGGTGGTATAATGCTTTTATCTATTGGTTTAGCAGTAGTTTGGTATTTAATGGTTGTATTTGCAGTTTCTTATATTATGCCAAAGGAAACTATTTTAGCTGAAATCAATTCACAGAATGGTCTTGTAGCTGCGAAGGCTATGGAAATTGCGTTCCATTCTCCAGCAATGGCCAATGTACTTATTATTGGTGGTTTCTGTGGTATCATTACTTCTTGGAACTCATTCTTAATGGGTGGTAGCAGAGCTATGTACTCTATGGGTGAATCTCGTATGCTTCCTAAGATTTTTGGTGAACTTGGTAAGAAAAAGACTCCAACAGCTGCTATTTTACTTGTAGGTTTCTGCTGTTTCATTGCTCCTTTCTTTGGCAAGGGTGTATTATTATGGTTAGTAGATGCAGCATCATTTGGTTGTTGCTTTGCATACCTTATGGTTTCAATTTCATTCCTTATTTTAAGATATAAAGAACCGGAAATGAAACGTCCTTACAAGGTTAAGTGTGGCAAGGTTGTAGGTGTACTTGCAATTATCTTCTCTGGTTTCCTTACATTACTTTATATTGTGCCAGTTAGCTTTGGTGCAGCTTTAGTATGGCAGGAATGGATTGTAGTAGGTACATGGTGCTTACTTGGTGTGTTCTTCTTCTATTCAAAAGCTAAGTATAGCGAAGAATTTGGCAGACACGTTGATGTTGCCTTAGATGCAGAACTTGAATAAAATTTAAAATATTATTGTGTAGAACGTCTATGGAATTTTCCATAGGCGTTTTTTTGCGTTGAGAATATTTTTAAAAATTAAATACTTTTAGTTTTTATTGTGTTTAAAATGTATTAAAAATGACGATTTACCTACATTATTACGAAAAAATATGACATAAATCGAAAAAAGTCGACAAATCTTGATGAAGTACGTTCAGAGTGGCAAATAATACTATTAGTATTGTAAGGTAAATAGACAACAAAAAATGACGAATGGTCTTGAAATATGTCGAAAATATGGTATAATTTAACTATATTAAGTAGTGCAATAATACTAATAGTATTATTGACGGAGGTTAGGGCATGAAATTATTTACATATTTGAAAAATCCGTCTGAAAGTAGAATAATTATAGAATATGCTAAAGACGTTTTTGAAGAACTTAATACAACGGATTTTACCTCTGGAGAAAGTCTTATAAAAGAATGTAAAAATGCCGGTAAAGAGGATTTGCTTTTAATTGATATGATATTAAGCTTTGATGATATTGAAGATGTTTTAAGCAGAATAAGGGGTATTGGCTGTGAAATAAAAATAGTGGTTCTTGCTGGTGTTGAATCGGAAATTCTTATTGATAAAGCTATTGAAGCCGGTGGTGATTATGTAGCATTAAAGCCTTATATTTTAAAGGAATTATTTGAAACTATACAATCCTTAATGAAGGGCGAATTTAAGCTGGATAAACAATGTGATTCACAGGTATTTGTTAAAAGGTCTATGATTGAAAAAGTGGCATCTAAAGTCCTTACAGACTGTGGAATACTTCCTAATGTAAAGGGTTTCAGATATTTGAAATTTGCTGCCAAAGAAGGCTTTTTTGATTTTAGTGTTATAGACGGGATTACTAAAAATCTCTATCCACTATTGGCTATGAGTTTTGATACATCTACGGATAAGGTAGAAAGAGCTATAAGGCATGCTATAGAGGTAGCTTGGAAAAAGGATAAATTTAATTCCGGTTTTGAAAAATTAGGCTTTTCAAAGGAATTTTATACAAAGCGACCAAAAAATAGTGAGTTTGTTTATGCTTTAGTAGAGTATGTTAAGAATATAATGGTAGAATAGAAAAAGATTGAAACGGAAATGTTTCAATCTTTTTTTGTGTGATATTGATTATAATATTATTCTTTTTGCTCCCACATATGTTTTTGCTGCATAGGGACTAGAAAGACTTGTTAATTTTACGCCACTGTTTGCAGCTTCAATAAAGTTGTTATTTCCTACATACATACCAACGTGGGAAATACCAGCACCAGAAGTGTTGAAGAATACTAAATCTCCTGTCTGTAAGTCGCTTTTTTTAACTGCTACACCTTGATTAAACATTGTCTGAGATGTACGATTAAGGGTAATGCCGTAGGCTTTGTAAGAACTGTATACAAGACCTGAACAGTCAACGCCTACATTTAAATTTGTGCCACCCCATAAATAAGGCGTACCTATGTATTTCTGTGCGTAGTCTACTATAGATTGAGCTTTTGAATTTGTAGCAACAGTTGTTACTTTATTTTCAGGCTTTGTTCCGAAATGAAAATCCAAATACTTTCCGTTTACATATCCTGTAATATTGTCATCGCTTTTTACCTCAACCCAGCCTTTTTCAGCACCTAACACAGTTAAATTATAGCCATAAGGTAATCTTGTTATTTCCTTTGCCTGAGCATTTGAGTCTGTACGCAATACAAGGTAGTCGCTGGCATTTACAGAGGCGTATAATGTATCATCTGTGTTTTTAGCAGGCCCGCCCTTAGAATATACTGCGTTTAAAAAGGCTGTGTTGTCATTGTTTGATACTTCGTCAGCTTTTGCTACAGTAGAAAATACAGACGATACAACAAGGGTTAATATAATTAATTTATTTATAAATTTAAAATGTTTCATAAAATTTACTCCTGACTGAAATATATTACATAAATGTTACGAATATATTCTAAGGCTTTTTCCGGTATTTGTCAATACTTCTGCCTATATATTTAAGTTTTTTATAAGACTTTTAAAATAAAATTGTAACAATTAAAGACTGAATTGTGCAATATATTTCCAAAATGTAGGGGGTTATTGATGAAAAATAATGATATTTATAACATTTGATAGAAAAAACATATAAAAATAGGGCGTTTTTTATGTAATATATTTTTCTAAAATATTAAATTTGCTTAATAAATTTGAAATAATTATAAAAATAGGGTGGGGATACTGTGAAAAGTAGAAATTGTGAGATGGAAAACCATCTGATTAGTCTTCCAAATTTAGATTATATAATTTATGACTACATCATTTTTTGTTTACAAAAAAATGGGCGTGTATAAGCAATTATACATTTCCCCAAAATTTATGTATTAGTTCAAAACCACACTATTTGGTAAGGAATCAATAAAAAAAAGATGTGACACAAATCACATCTTCTTCTATATAATTATGTATTAATTTAAAATTCTTCTAGCACCAACGTATGTTCTCTTTACGTAGCCGTCATTCATACTTGAAATAACAACACCGTCACCGGCACCATTAGTAGAGTGAATGTATTCGTCATTACCAATGTACATACCAACGTGAGAAATAGCTGAATTACCACCAGTGTTAAAGAATAACAAATCACCTGGTTCAAGGTCTGCTCTCTGAACTGCTGTACCCTGTAAGTACATATCTCTTGACACTCTGTTTAACTGAACACCAAAGTTCTTATATACTGACATTACAAAGCCTGAACAGTCAACACCGTTTTCAAGGTCTGTACCACCGTATACGTAAGGTGTACCGATAAACTGCTTTGAATATTCAATAAGTTCATCTACATCAATAGTCTTGCCATTGTAAGTTCTCTTGTTAGATAACTTAGAAGATGAAGTTGTTGAAGAAGTGCCTGAAGCAGTATTCTTTATTGATGAAGTAGCATTTTCAGTTTTGTTAGCCGGCTTAGTACCGTTCTTAAAGTCGATATACTGAGCTGATACGAAACCCTTAGTACCATTATCGTCAGAAACTTCAACCCAATCCTTAGTTGTAGAAATTATGCTAAGATTGTAGCCTTCTGGTAAAGACTTGATGACTTTACCGTCCATACCGGCAGATTCTCTCATATTAAGGGCTTTGGCATTAACTGTAGCATAAGCACTCTTATTCTGGTCTGAAACGGCTACACTAGCTGCAACAACCTGTCCAGCATTTTCAGTAACAGTACCTGAGTTAGAAGTATCAACTGTAGGAGCTGATTCTGAAACAGTTACCTGCTGTAAATACTTTAAAAGACTACCCTGCATAAACTGCTTATGTATATAGCCTGTCTTGTCGTTGAACTTTACCTGACACCAATCGCCAGTAATACCAGTTGTTACAAGTACCTGCATTTTCTTAGCCTTGCCAAGAGATTCTGAAGAAGTAGATGGACTAACACGAACATTTACATCATCGGCAATACAAGTAGCATCTGTCTGAACAATCTGAAGATAATTAGCAGAAATAAATGCCTTTTTCTTATCAGCTGTAGTTATTTCGAACCAACCGTTGTTAGCATCAGCAACGATAGTCAATACATCATTTTTCTTAGTTACAGAAACTAACTGACCGGCAGTAGAGTTGTAAGAACGCAAGTTCACAACATCGCCTGTAACTTTTCCTAAATTTGAAGCAAAAGCACTTGTTACAAATAAAGACGAGAACAACGTACCTGCTACAAGGAATTTAGATATGCTCTTTAAATATCCCATATATCTCTCCCCTGTTATATAAATAATTAATAAATATTACATAATTGTTACAATAGATTTTACACAAATTTCCTTTGATTGTCAATAGTCTATGGAATAAAAAAATAAAATTGTAATATTTATGTAGCATTTTAATTTTTAGAACATTTACATTAAAGTTGGTTTGTACAATAGTAATAACAAAGTTGATTTTGAATTGATTTTTTTGTAAAGTATAACGAAAAAAGTGTAAGGCTTTTGAAAAATTTATTTTAATGAATGGTAATACTATGTTCATATTGTTTTTGGTTTTAAAATTCCACTTTTTGTGATATAATTTTATTCAATGGTTTTAAATGAATATATAATAGGAGAGAAAAGTATGAAACAGATTATTTTGGCAACGAAAAATAAAAATAAACTTGTAGAGGTTAAGGCTGTATTAGGCAATGATTACGAAGTTCTTTCTATGGAAGATATAGGCATTGATGTTGATGTAGAAGAAAACGGAACTACATTTGAAGAAAATGCAACTATTAAGGCAGAAGCTATATGCAAAATATGTGGCAAACCTGTTATGGCTGATGATTCAGGTTTAGAAATAGACTACTTAGACAAGAAACCCGGTGTGCTTTCTGCCAGATTTTTAGGTCACGATACATCATATGATATTAAAAATGCTAAAATATTGGAAATGCTTGAAGGTGTTCCGGAAGAAAAGAGAACAGCTCGTTTTGTATGCTCTATAGCAGTGGCTTTTCCAGACAGAGATACTGTTGTTGTAAGAGATACTATTGAAGGTATAATAGGCTATGAAAGTGCCGGAGATAATGGCTTTGGCTATGACCCAATATTTTATGTGCCGGAATTAAAAAAGACTACAGCACAGCTTTCTATGGAAGAAAAGAACAAAATCAGTCACAGAGGTAAAGCACTTGTTAAAATGGCTAATAAACTAAAGGATATGAATTTATGAGATTGCTAGTTATAAGTGATACACATGGCGATATATCAAAAGTGTGTAAAGTTGTAAATGAAATAAAAGATTTAATTGACGGTATTATACATTTAGGCGATATAGTGGAAGATGCTGACAAATTGAGAAAATTGTACAGCCAACTTCCGGTATACAACATCTGTGGCAACTGTGACTATGGTACTAATGTTCCACCAATGAATATATTGGAATTTGAGGGTAAAAAAATATTTATCACCCATGGACATCTTTTTAGTGTATACTATGATACTACTAAACTTGTTTACAAGGCTATGGAGCTAGGTGCTGATGTTGCCTTGTTTGGTCACACTCACATTCCATATTTGGAACAAATTCACAATGTATATGCTATGAATCCGGGAAGTCTTACACAGCCTAGAGGTGGAAGTAAGCCTAGTTACGGTATTATAAAAATTGAAAATGGTATCATTACACCGTCATTAGTAGAATATAAAGAAGATTAAAGAGGTAGAAAATGGATATTTTAAAAACATTGGAACAGGAATTTAAGTTAAAGCCTTTTCAGGTAGAAAATACTGTTTCATTAATAGACGAGGGGAATACTATTCCCTTTATTGCAAGATACAGAAAGGAAATGACAGGTTCACTTGATGATGAAACACTTAGAAATCTTTCTGAAAGACTTGTTTATCTTAGAAATTTAGAAGAAAAAAGAGAGTCTGTTAAAAATTCTATTATAGAACAGGAAAAAATGACTGACGAAATAGCAAAGGCTTTGGACAATGCTACTACAGTTACAGAAATTGACGATATTTACAGACCTTTCAGACCAAAGAGAAGAACTAGAGCTACTATAGCTGTTGAAAAGGGTCTTGAACCTTTAGCTACACTTATTCGTATGCAACAGGTTAATAAGCCGATTGTTGACGAGGCAGTAAACTATGTAGATGCTGAAAAGGGTGTTGAAACTGCTGATGATGCTATTGCCGGAGCTATGGATATTATTGCTGAAAGAATTTCTGATGAAGCAGAATACAGAGCTTTTATCAGAAAAATGACTTTTGAAAAGGCTACAATAGTTACAAAGGGCGATAGTGAAACAGAGTCAGTTTTTGAAATGTATTATGACTATAGTGAACCAGTTTCTAAAATTCCAGGACATAGAATACTTGCTATTAACAGAGGTGAAAAGGAAAAAGTCCTTTCTGTAAAGTTGGAAGCACCTGTTGAAGATATTTTAAAGAAATTGGAAAGTAAAATTATTGTAGGCAATAAATTTACAGATGAAATTTTAAAGGAAACTATTGCCGATAGTTACAAGCGACTTATTGCACCGGCTATTGAAAGAGAAATAAGAAATGATTTAACAGAAAAGGCAGAAGAAGGGGCAATAAAGGTATTTGGTGCTAACCTTAAACAGCTTTTACTTCAGCCACCTATTAAGGATATGGTTGTACTTGCTCTTGACCCAGGTTTCAGAAATGGTTGCAAGGTGGCAGTAGTTGACGGCACAGGCAAGGTTCTTGACCACGCAGTAGTTTATCCAGTTCCACCAGTAAATAAAGTGGCACAGGCTAAGAAAATATTGTCTGATATGATTAAGAAAAATGGTGTAAATATTATTGCCATTGGTAACGGTACTGCATCAAGAGAAACAGAACTTTTTGCTGTTGAGCTTATGAAAGAACTTAATCTCAATTTACAGTATATTATGGTAAATGAAGCCGGTGCGTCAGTATATTCTGCGTCTAAACTTGCAACAGAGGAATTTCCTGATTTAGATGTATCTATAAGAAGTGCTATTTCACTTGCCAGAAGATTACAGGACCCTCTTGCCGAGCTTGTAAAAATAGAACCAAAGGCTATTGGTGTAGGTCAGTATCAGCACGATATGAAT
>UQYD01000053.1 GCA_900545305.1 uncultured Eubacterium sp. | reverse complement strand
GAAATAAGGAATGGTCTACTCAAATTAGGGTCTGTGACAATTCGCTTATAACCAATAAGGTTAAATTCTGATGGCCACAACTTTAAACCATAAACTGTTTCATTTACCAAAGAATCTGAAAAGATTTTCCAAATTGGAACAATCATACAAACCATTAATAAAATAAAAAATAAAGAATTGAATACTACGAACCAAGAACGAGCCGCATATTCTTTTTTGAACAAGTTAAATTTCTTAGTCATTTAAGTTTCGCGCTCCTTCCTATACGATACCGTAACCTCTAACCTTTTTACTGATAACATCAGATGCAGTAACAAGGATAAGAGAAATTACAGATTTAAACAAACCGATTGCTGTTGAATACCCATAATCATTTCCAACGATACCAACACGATAAGTATAAGTCTGAATAACATCAGATACATCGTAAACAAGAGAGTTGTAAAGTACGAAAACTGACTCGAATACGTTCATTACCTTTGCAAGGTTAAGTATAAATACAACGAGAATTGTATTCATAATAGCAGGAATTGTAATATTCCAAATCTGCTGTAATCTATTTGCACCATCGATTTCAGCAGCTTCGTAAAGGTCTGGAGAAATACCAGATAAGGCAGCTAAATAAATAATAGTACCCCAACCTGTTTCCTTCCAACGGTTCATAATATACCATACAGATCTCCAACACTTACTTTCAGTAAGGAAATCAATAGGCTTATCTAATATACCGACTTTGCATAAAAGTGCATTAATGAAGCCCATATTTGCTGTATCCTGACCAGTTGCATCTGTACCTGCTGATAAAATCAACATAAATATAGAAGCAGCAACTACCCAAGAAAGGAAATGTGGAAGATAAAGTACAGTTTGTACAATTTTCTTACTCCACTGGTGCTGAAGTTCATTAAGTAAAAGTGCAATAACAACAGTAAGAACTGTAGCTAAAATCAAGTTTACAATACTTAAAACAAGTGTATTTCTAAGAGCTCCAATGAATGGGTCTGCTCCGAAAAGTCTTTTAAAGTTACCTAAACCTGTAGAATAATCAGGTCCTAAGCGAAGTGTAATCTGCTTTAATTTATATGTAGAAAAAGCATATCTAACACCAAGCATTGGCCAATAAAAGAATATAAACAATACTAATGCAACTGGAATGAACATAAGATAAAAATATCTATACTGCCACATTCTTTCGAAAACACTAGGCTCTCTTACAACGATACTATCATAATCAATAGTATCCTTTTGATTAACTTTTGCCATCTAAAACCATCCTTTCGTTAAATTAGTGTTAATTACCCTGAGTAGACTTATTTTCTACTGCATCTGCAGCTTCTTGAGCCTTAGCTTCTTCAGCTAAATTTTCTTCACTATTTAAGTCTTCAAGTATGGCGTTTACATAGTAGCCACCCTTTTCTTCATAATACTTGAAGGCATCATCAATAGAAGTCTTACCTGTTACTGCATTAGCAACAACCACATTTTTAACTACATTAAGGTCAGCCAAGTTTTCAGAAATTGTATCTGTTACTTTAGGAACTGTAGCAAACTGGCGTTTTTCTCTGTATGTATTAATAGAGTCTGTAATTCTTGAATCAAACTTGAATGGGTCATTCCAATTTGTAATTGAAAGTTCTGCATCATATAAAGCCTTTTCGAAATCTGATTTAGGGTCAGACATCTGCTTTTTAACTGTATAGTTACCATTTTCATCAACAGTATAGTGAACGTCTTTTACACCATGAGTAAACAACATCTGACCTTCACCACCGTCGTGTGAGTACATAATAACATGTTCAAATATAGCAGCCTTATTAGGAGCATATATTGACATAGCAAGTGCTGTAGGAACACGTTCTGTATAACCACCAGTTTCTTCAATAGCTGGAATAGCCTTCATATTACCCTGACCACTAAGTGACTTATCAAGTTTCATACCCCACTTACCAGCCCAATAATTAAACGCACCAACAAGACCTGAACCAAGTTTATCTCTACAAGTAGAAGTCTTATTTGTAACAACTTCTGCATCTAAAAGACCTTCCTGGTATACATCTCTTAATCTCTGTACAGCCTCTCTCATTTCAGGCTGAGAGAAACCATCAACATACTTACCAGTTGTTTCATCTTTATAGAAATCTGGATTTGCATCCTGATAAAATTCTCTAAGATAAAGGTCGTATGGTGTTTCAGTATTAAGAAGACCAGCAGCAGTAATAGGAATAGTACCATTACCCCTCTTCTTAAATGCTCTTAACATATTAATAAATTCATCATAGTTCTTTGGAGCATCAAGACCAGCTTCTTTCAACCAATCTTCTCTTACATATGTAACTGTACCGTTACCTGCTGACATTGGGAAACCATAAAGCTGACCATTAATTTTTAATGCATCAACATACTGTTCATCAATAATCTTCTTACAATTAGAAGTTGAGTTGTTCCACGCATCTGTCATATCCCATAACGCACCTGAATTTGCAAGTTCTGGATAATATGTAGAGCCCATTTCAATAAGGTCAGCCGGTTCTTCACTGGCGAATGCAAGTGTAACCTTTTCATAGTATTTTGCATGGTCTGGTTTTTCAACAGACAAGCCAATTCCAGTTTGCTTTTTAAATTCATCACAGAAATTAGACAAACCATTTTCTGGTAAAACAACTGTATCAGCCATCATAGAAATCTGTTGAGGTAAGTCATTAGGGTCGCCACCTTCAAGTGTAAAGTCCTTACCTTCTGAGCCATTACAACCTGATAAACCGGAAACCATAAGAACAGACAAGCCCATAGCCATAGCACGCTTAAATAAGTTCTTTTTCATGGAAATCCTCCTTAAAAAATAAAGTGTATAATTGTATGATTTAACTATACAATCATTTTCTTTCATTATAAATATACAACACATATTATATGCAAGCCGTATCTCACCTGACAAAACAAACATACAACACACATCGTCTATTGTCATTTTTACCAATGAAAGGAATAATTATATCAACTTAAACCCTACTTATCAATTTTTGTAAGAAAATTATACCATAATCTTAATTTAATTGCAATGTATTTTTTAATATTTTTAAGCAATTTAAACAACTTTTTTCATAAAATTTTTAATTTAACAGTACATTTTTTCAAAATTTTCAAAACAAATTATAATTTTTATACATATGTCTATCTTTTGTAGAATATTTAAAATGAATTATTTCCCTTTTTATTGGTAAAATTATACATAAAAATATAATGGATAGCATATCTTTTTACATAACAAAAAAGCCGGCATAGCCGACTTTTTCATTAATGATTATTTAATTATTCAAGGCAATCTTTGATTGAAAGGTTAATTCTACCCTTGTCATCAATTTCGATAACCTTAACCTTAACAACGTCGCCTTCCTTAACAATATCTTCTACCTTTGCAACTCTTTCCTTTGCAAGTTTAGAGATATGAACAAGACCTTCTTTTTCTGGAGCAATTTCAACAAAAGCACCAAACTGCATAATTCTTGTAACAGTACCTGTGTAAATCTGTCCAACTTCTGGGTCTTCAGCAATGCACTTAATCATACTTACAGCCTTAGCAATAGCATCTGCATTTGGAGAAGATACATAAATCTTGCCACCATCTTCTGTATCAATCTTGTCTACACCAGATTCTTCAAGAATTCTGTTAATAACCTTACCCTTAGAACCAATAACTTCTGCCATCTTATCTGGGTTAATCTGAACAAATTCAATTTTTGGTGCATATTCAGAAAGCTGTTTTCTTGGTTCAGCAATAGCCTTAAGCATTACTTCATCAAGAATATAAGTTCTAGCCTTATGAGTATTTTCAATAGCACCTTTGATAATTTCAGGTGTAAGACCCTGAATCTTCATATCCATCTGAATAGCTGTAATACCCTTTTCAGTACCAGCTACCTTAAAGTCCATATCACCGAAGAAGTCTTCAAGACCCTGAATATCAGTAAGAAGAATGAAATCATCATCAGTATCGCCAGTAACAAGACCACAAGAAATACCTGCAACAGGTCTCTTAATAGGAACACCTGCAGCCATAAGTGAAAGTGTAGAACCACAAACACTGGCCTGAGATGTAGAACCATTAGAACTTAATACTTCAGACACAAGACGAAGTGAATATGGGAATTCTTCTTCTGAAGGGATAACTGGTCTTAAAGCTCTTTCAGCAAGTGCACCGTGACCGATTTCACGTCTACCAGGGCTTCTACTTGGCTTAGCCTCACCTACAGAGAAACCTGGGAAGTTATAGTGGTGCATATATCTCTTAGTTGTTTCATTTGCATCAAGACCGTCAATCTTCTGAGCTTCAGCGATTGAACCAATAGTAGTTACAGTTAATACCTGAGTCTGACCTCTCTTGAAAAGAGCTGAACCATGAGTTCTTGGAAGAATATCAACTTCTGCAGAAAGTGGTCTGATTTCATCTAACTGTCTACCGTCTGGACGCTTGTGATTTCTAAGAATCATACGTCTAACAGTTTCTTTTTCATACTTGTAAATAGCTTCATCAATGTCAGCCTGGAACTGTTCTTCATCGTCATTACCAAACTTTTCGAAGAGTAAATCAAAGATTTCAGCAGTAATTTCTGAAATTCTTTCATCTCTAACCTGCTTTAAGTCAGTAAATACAGTTTCTTCCATTCTTGCATCTGTAATATGAGCCTTAATAGCTTCATATAAATCATGGTCTACAACATGTTCTTCATAAGAATGCTTTTGCTTACCATTTTCTTCAACAATCTTATCAATAAACTTACAAATTTCTACGTTCTGCTGATGACCGAACATAATAGCATTATACATTTCTTCGTCAGTTACTTCGTTAGCACCTGCTTCAATCATCATAACCTTGTCCTTAGTAGAAGAAACTGTTAACGCCATCTGACTCTTTTCTCTCTGTTCTACTGTAGGATTAATAATATATTCGCCATCAATCATACCAACAGAAACTGATGCAGTTGGTCCATAGAAAGGAATATCAGAAATTGAAAGTGCAATAGATGAACCTAACATAGCACAAATTTCTGGCTGATTATCCTGTTCAACACAAAGTACCATAGCATTAATAGAAACATCATTTCTATAATCCTTAGGGAAAAGTGGTCTAATTGGTCTATCAATAACTCTAGCTGTTAAAATAGCCTTTTCTGAAGGTCTACCTTCTCTTTTATTAAAACCACCAGGGATTTTACCTACAGAATACATCTTTTCTTCATAATCAATAGAAAGTGGGAAGAAATCAATACCTGCTCTTGGTTTTTCTGATGCTGTAGCTGTAACAAGTACAACTGTGTCACCGTATCTTACAATACATTCGCCGTTAGCAAGTTCAGCAACCTTGCCAATTTCTACAGATAATTCTCTGCCGGCTAAATCCATTTTATAAACTTTGCTCATAAAATATCCTCCTTAAAAATATAGTTATATGTTAAGGCAGGATGCAATTTTTAGCTTAAAAATTCATTCAATAACTTAAATAAATTTTTAAACTAAAAATATCGCTTTTCCTGCCGAAACTACAATATGATAAATCATTATTTTTTCATAAAAAAGGGGGCGTAGTTTTTCCTACGCCCCAAAACTTCGTCAACAAAACTTAAAGCTATGAGAAGCTCGGAAATAAAAAATTACTTTCTTAAACCTAAAGCTGCAATAAGTTCACGATACTTAACGATGTCCTTAGCCTTAATGTAGTTTAAAAGACCCTTTCTCTGACCTACCATCATAAGAAGACCTCTTCTTGAGTGGTGATCCTTCTTGTGTTCCTTTAAATGTTCAGTTAAGTGATTGATTCTTGCTGTTAAAAGAGCAACCTGTACTTCTGGAGAACCTGTATCTTCAGGGTTTCTACCAAACTTTGCAATAATTTCTTTCTTGTCCATTTTAAAATCCTCCATATAAAATATAAATTAACTCCGGATATTAAGAAAAGGTTCGGATAAGCCAAATTCTGAATATCGGATACAGACACTATTATAATACCATACACTATTATATATTGCAAGTCCTTTTTAGAAAAAATTTCAATTTTCAACTTTTATATTTTTAATTAAGTTCTATTTAGCTTGACTTGTGGTTGTTTCAGTAGAACTATCTTTATTTTCTTTGTTTTTTGTTCCATCAAAATTTTCTCTTTTTTCTCCTCTAGGTCCACCAAAGCCACCATTAGTACCTCTTTCTGCTCTAGCCTCTCCTGTATCAGTGATACTTGTAATACTTGATATTGGAGTAAAAGTGCAAAGTTTTTCAGCATCTGTAACTGTACCGGATTCATAATATCCATTAACACTTTCTCCTGTTATTGTACCTCCTACAGAAACTGTGTACTTCTTATTTTTCAAAATATCACTATTATAAATAACTATATTTTGGAAATCTTTTGTAGGCTTATACGCACAAACTAAATTACCACTTTCATCTGTTATACTAACTAATGTATTTGCCTTTTGTATTTCAGTAAAGTACAAATTAAGAGTTGACTTGTTATCACTGGCTGTTATTGCCTGAACCATACCAGAACTACCTGCAGTAACAAGTGTACCACCTGTTATATTTGCTGTATAGTCATAATCTAATGCACCATCACCGTTGCTTGTAGGACCATCTACCAAAACAGTTCCACCACTCATTGTAATACTACCATTGGAATCAAGTCCATCCCCTCTAGCATTTACATATGTTGTACCAGCTGTAATATTAAGCAAACCATTACTATCATTTACATTTATGCCGTCATCTGATGCTACTATACTAATATTTCCACCCTCAATATTTATATTAACACCTTCAAGACCTTCATAACTCTTTTGTATATCTATAGTTCCCCCTGTAATTGTAAGTTCTGTATCAGAATGTATACCGTCATCACCTGATAAAGCAGTAGTTGTACCATCACTTATTGCTATTGTACCACCTGCATGTAATGTATCATCTGCACAATCTAAATTAAAATTACCAGAAGTAATAGTTAAATTTCCACCTGCTTTAAGACCTTTTGTACTTACACTTTCTTCTTCAGATGTTGTTTCAGCACTTTTCTCCTCTTTATTATTTTTATTTTTTACTTCTGAATCATTACCTTCTGGCATTTCTGGTGGCTGACCATTTTCCATTTCAGGTGGTTCTGGTCTTTCCCCGTTATCATCAGGAGGAGCCATATTCTCTCCTTTATCGCCTTCCGGTCTTGGTCCACCTCCAAAGCCTTCATCATGGGTCTTTGTAGATTTTTCATTACCCCCACCGGAAACAACTGCAAAATTTCCACCATTTATTGCTAAGTTTGTCTCGGCTTGAATTGCATCTTCACCTGATGTAATATTAAATGTACCTCCGTCAATTAATATATAGCCCTTTTCTTCGTCTTTATCATTATTTGACTTAATACCATCAGCACCACTTGTAATAGTTATTGTACAGTCTTTTATTGTTATAGAATCTTTTCCCTGTATACCGTCCTTATCTGTATTAATATTTATATTGCCATTTTCTATTACCAAAACATCTTTTGACTTAATACCATCATTTTCATTTGCTGTAATTTTTAGCGAACCTGTACCAGCAATCACAAGATTATCTTGAGCATAAATAGCTGAATTTTCCTTTTCAACATCAGTTGCTGTGTCTGTTAATGAGTTATTTGACTTATCTGCTAAATAAACAACTGTAGTTCCAGATTGCTTTGAGTAAATTGGAGCTGATGTTGAGCAATTAATATTTGCATTATCTAATATAAGAGTTACCGTGTCATCTTTACCTGCATTTACAATTATTTGTCCATCTTTAAGTGTACCTGTAATTTTATAAGTACCAGCAGACTTAATTGTAATTGTTGAGTTTTTTACTTCAACATTATTACTGCTAGATTGTGCTGTGCTTCCTTTAAGAGAAATTGTTTCACTATTATCTATTGAATAAGAATATTCCAAAGTTGTATCCTCAGCAAAAGTACAACTTGTTGCACCAATTGAACATACCATACAAGCTATAACTGTAACTGCTAAAACTAATTTTTTCTTCATATTTTCTGCCTCCTTTAATTTTGTAAACGTATAATAACCTTAAAAAATCAAAAGGTCAATAGATTTTTCCGTACTTTAATTGTTCTCTAATCGTTTTATAATTTAAGGCAAAAAAAGACTGCTGAAAACAGCAGTCTTAGGCAATTATCTTATTTTAAATCATCTTCAGAAACGATTTTTGCATCGCCCCAAAGTCTTTCAAGATTATAGAAATCTCTATCTTCTTTATTGAATAAATGAACAACAATATTTCCGAAATCAAGTAATATCCAAGATTTGCTCTGTACACCTTCAGAGTGATTAAGTCTAAAGCCCACTTTATAAAGTTGTTCATCAACTTCATCAGTCATTGCTCTTAATTGATTAGGGTTTGAAGCACTAGCAATAATAAAATAATCTGCAACACTTGATATTTTCTTAATATCAAGAACTTTAATATCCATAGCAAACTTATCTTCTAATGCTTTATAAGCAACCTTAACGGCTTCAAATATGTTGTTGTTTTCTTCTGTCATTTTATTCCTCCTCTTCGAAATCATACAGAGCCTCATAACTAAGAGGATGTATAATTCGACCTTTGGCTGTATTATATTCCAAAGTATTTTTTAATGCAAATTTCATAGCCTTATCTATGTCAACATAGGCTAATTCTCTAATTTCTTTTAATCCACTATAGTATTCCCTATTAGGTTCTATACAGTCAGCAATATATACTATTTTTTCAAGTAAAGACATTCCTGCTCTACCTGTAGTATGATACTTTATAGCATTTAAAATATCATCATCTGTAATACCAAAATCTCTTTCAGCCATTTTGGCCCCTAAAAAGCTATGGGTAAGAGCTGGCTGTTCATATAAAACAGGGTCCATCTCCACAGAATATTTTTCACAAAGTTGTAACTGTTCATGAGGTGTAAAGCATTTTGCACAATCGTGAAGAAGTCCAGCAATATAAGCCTTATATTCATCTTCTCCATAAAGCTTAGCTAACTTTTGTGCTTCTTCTGCAACACCCTGAGTATGCCTGAAACGTTTTGGTGTAAGCAAACTATGAATTTTCTTGTTTATCTCCATTATTTGAGGAGTATTTGAGCTATCATCAGTATACAATCCAAACTTATAAATATACTGTTCAACAGCCTGTGGAACAAGATATTTTATAGTCTTGCCAGCAATAAGTCTATTTCTTATATCTGTTGAAGATATAGATAAAGCAGGTATTTCAAGAAAATGAATTCTAGCTTTAAAATTATCATTTAATTCATTTATTTTCTTCTGTAAGCCTGTTTTATCATAGCCTGGTCTTGTACAAGCAACAAACTCGCAAAGTTCCAAAAGTTCCTTAGGATTTTTCCAAGTCAATATTTCTTCAACAGCATCAGCACCAGTTATAAAATAAATCTTACAATCTTTTTTACAAATATTATGGAGTTCCTTAATTGTATCAATAGTATAGGTTGTGCCTTCTCTATCAATTTCCATTCTTGAAACTTCAAAATCTTGATTATTAACTGTTGCAAGAACACACATAAGATACCTATGTTCGTTATACATAGGATTTGTTTCTTTATGTGGTGGCTGTCCTGTAGGGATGAAAAGAACTCTATCTACACCAAATTCCTGACGTACAGCTTCAGCAGCTACAAGATGGCCATGATGTATAGGGTCAAATGTGCCACCCATTACTGCAATTTTGTCGTAACTCTTTAATTCAGACAACTGTTTCATAGACATTACCTCTTTTAGGCTTCATCATAAATCT
>UQYD01000052.1 GCA_900545305.1 uncultured Eubacterium sp. | reverse complement strand
TATTAACTTCTACAGCAAAAATGCTGTCATTTAATTCTATTGAACCAACTTCGCTACCGCTCATGTTGAATACTTTTACGTTTGCCATTATCGGTCTTCCTCCTTTCGTAAAGATTAATTAGCCTTTACGCTATTCTTAATAACAAGAACTGCATTCTTAGGACCTGGAACAGCACCCTTAATGAGTAATAAGTTCTTGTCTGCGTCAGCTCTTACAACTTCAAGGTTCTGGATTGTAACCTTAACTGAACCCATGTGACCTGCCATCTTCTTACCCTTCTTAACCTTACCAGGAGTAGTGGCAGAACTTAATGAACCAACAGCTCTGTGGAACTTAGAACCGTGACCCATAGGTCCTCTTGACTGTCCGTGTCTCTTAATAGGACCCTGGTAACCATGACCCTTAGAAACGCCAGTTACGTCAACCTTGTCGCCTGCTGCAAATACGTCAGCCTTGATTTCAGCACCTACTTCATAGTTTGAAGTATCATCTAATCTGAATTCCTTTAAAACCTTCTTAGGTTCTACGCCAGCCTTATCAAAGTGACCCTTCATAGGCTTAATAACCTTATTAACCTTTACTTCGCCGAAACCAACCTGGATAGCTTCGTATCCGTCGTTTTCAACTGTCTTCTTCTGAGTAACAACACAAGGACCTGCTTCGAGAACTGTTACTGGAATAAGTAAACCATTCTCTGCAAAAATCTGTGTCATACCGATTTTCTTTGCAATAATAGCTTTTTGCATAAATCTTAACCTCCATTATAAACTCTACAGCGGATTGTCCCGATTGGGATAATCATTCTAGGTCTACATAAGGCAACTTATATAAACCAAATTTTGTGTAAAACTTTTTTTAATATCAAGTCTTAAATCATCTTTAAAGTGATATCAACACCAGCTGGTAAATCAAGTCTGCTTAAAGCATCTGCAGTCTTGCTAGTTGGCTGTAAAATATCAATCAATCTCTTATGAGTTCTAAGTTCGAACTGTTCTCTTGAATCCTTGTACTTGTGTACAGCTCTAAGGATTGTTACAACTTCCTTCTTAGTAGGAAGTGGAATAGGTCCGCTAACCTTAGCACCTGTTTTCTTAGCAGTCTCAATAATCTGAGAAGCTGACTGGTCGATCAATTTGTGATCGAAAGACTTAAGACTGATTCTAATCTTCTGATTAGCCATAAAAAAAGTCCCCTCCTTTTCGCACTTTTTAGATTTTCTAGTACGACAAGTGGTGACTGCACAACTCATCTGCGTGTTTCATCGCAACGTGGGCATAATATCCCATATGAAACTCACAATTCATTATTTAGCACTCTGACCTTGTCGCCCGGTTTCTTGAACTGGACATCGCTCCGCAGAAAACCCTATCTCTAGGCAACCTCTGCATCATCGCTCCTATGTCACAACAATATGTATTATACAATAGTTTAAGCCAGAGTGCAAGCATTTTTTTATTTTTTTTACAAAATTAATCTACAATTTTTCACAAAAACACAACCTAGCTTTTGTGCATCTTTACCTGTACCCTATTTTAATAATAAAATGGCAATTTTTCTTCTATAAATTAAAGATTAACATACATTATATCATTACCATGCTTTTCTATTACCTTTTTAATATCATCAAAGCTAATCCACACAGTAGCTGTATTTAAGTTAGGGTGAAAACCTAAACACTTTTCACCTACAAGACCTTTATCAAACACAACCTCTACATCGCAGTTTTCATCATTTAATATTCCAAAAGGAGAAACTGAACCTGCTTCTACATTTAAGTACTTGTGTAATCTCTCTTGAGATGCAAATGAAAGTCTGCTAGAACCTATTTGATGCTGAACATCTTTTATATTTACCTGTTTATGTTCTTCAGCTATTAAAAGGAAATGTCTTTTGCCACTTCCATCTCTGAGAAATAAATTCTTACAACCTACTCCCTTATTAAATACACCCATCTTATCAACTTCTTCTATTGTATAAACAGCTTCGTGTTCATCAACTGTATATTCAATTCCCATTTCATTAAGATAATCATACACCTTTTGTCTTACGTCCATATTAATCCTCCAACGTTAAATTCATCTTATTAAATCCTTAATACAAATATTGCCAAACAATCTTTTTATAACTTGTTTCAATTCATCATAAGAAATCAAATACTTCATCTTTCTGTTTATCAATTCTATAATAATTATATCAAGTAAAACTACTCCTAAAAATTCAAGGCATATATTAACCCCTATATAATAGGAAGAAACTCCTACTCTTGATACAATATATTGGCTCAAATCCGTTAAATTAAAGGTCCTGTGAGTGCACATTATAAGTAAACTCATTTTTCCAAAATACTCCAGTATTTTATTCTTCTCCAATACCTTACAAATTATAAGTATCGAAACTGAAATTATTATGGCACATACCCAAAATACTTTCGGACTATGTATTACACAGTAATTTATATCTGTTTTCTTGTGATAAACTCTTATAATATAGTAACTTACACTTACACCTATTAAAGCAAATAATACCCAAAATTTTTTTATTATTTTAAAATATTCCTTTATTGTATACCCTAAAGATATAAAGGATAGAGCAAAACAGACTTTAGGAATTATTAATACATATTTTTTGTATGTTTTCATTGGATTTTCTTTAAACAGTTCAGTTTTTGAAAGGAATACAGCTATTAATGTTGCTATAACAGCAAATATTATCCCCCATAACACCATATTTTTTCTGTGTTTAATTAAATATATAAAAACTATTTCAGCAACAAACAATACAGGCAAAAACCATAAGCAATTCATCCCCCTAAAATACACAGAATTTTTAACCACTAATTTAAATTGGCTTTTTGACACCAAATTCAAATTTAAACCTATATAATTATAAGCTATTATGATTAAACTAAATATGATATAGGGATACATAATAGATTTTGCTTTCTTTTTTATTACTTCTAACATAGGAATATCGTCATAATTTTTTCCATATAGCAACATTCCAGATATTATCCAAAATATAGGCATATGAAAAGCATATACTAATAAGTAAATACTATTTTTAGAATTTAAAGATGATAAATGTCCAAAGATAACAGACAATATGGCTATACCTTTCCCCATATCAATCCATTTTTCTCTCTCCAAATTATCATCTCCTATATTAAATACAATTTCAAAATATATTATATATCTACTCTAAAGTAAATACAACACTTCAATTCACTTTTAAAACAAATTAACTCGGTTAATTTTTCTTTTATATTCACAAAAAGGTGCATAGAAAACTCTACGCACCTTTTTAACAATTTAATCAATTCTGACTTTAGAAGATATATCTACAATTTTTATCGCATCAGTAAGGTCAACATTTGTATCACTATTAACATCAGCTGCTGCCATCTGTCGACTATTCAACTTCAAAGAACCACTTAAATATTTAAGTAACAATGTAGCATCTGTTTTATTTATATCACCATTACCATCAATATCCCCTGCTTTATATACCTTTCCGTCATAGAAGGCTATAATCATACTATCAGGAGTATCAATACTGTCGCCTCCTACTCTGACAATATACACCTTATTTGTATCTACCCACCAAGAGGGCATAAAATTAAATGTAAATTTATTATCAGAAGAAATATCTGCCGTAAATTGGTCAATATTTATAATTTCCTTTGAATATGTTTTATCTCCCATTTCACAAGATAAAACTGTAATATTTTGTGTTGAATTAGGATTAGTTATGCTACATTCAATATTAACTTCCCCTGTAGAAGATTGCTGTGCCTTTTCTATATTAACTGATGTATTAGCGTATATATTGGTTGACATACTAGCAAATGTAGATATTATAATCAGAACAGAAATAAGTTTTTTCATTGGAATTCCTCCTCATATAAATAAAATATCACACAAAGCTTATGAATTTAGCTTTATACTTACAGTTTCACTTAAAGGTGCCATATTATTTTCCCAAAGATAGGCTGAAATGCTAATTGCACCTGTTGTATCAAGACCTATATCAGCAAAAGTACCTTTAACATCGCCATTTACCGGAACAGCCTTTGCACTAATAAGCTCCTTTTCCCCATAACTAGCAATATAAAGAGTGCCAGAACATGTTACACCTGATACAGCATATCCCTCTTTTGTAAGCTCTACTGGTGCAGAATCACTCTTTATCCATTCTGCTGTTAAAATAATATCTTCATTTACAACTTTGCTAAAATCATAACGCACTCCGTCTTTGTACCAACCAATGAAACGGTAATTGTCATACATCGGTTCATATTCAGGTTTAGAGAATACTGTACCCTTTTGAATATAACATTCTACCGGTCCTTCATATTCATTTTTAGGGTCTAATGTTATACAAACAGCCTGTGCCAAACCATAAGTTTTGCTTGTAGCATCATATACTACAACATATGCCTTATCATCTGATACTATACGGTCACTTAAATCCTCATTAAATACGCCTGTAAAAGCATTTTCTTTATCTATTACAGTTACATAAATATAAGAATCGTTACCTAATTCGCCCGAGTTATTTGTAATAGTTTTGCCAGAAGTCAAATACACATTGTTATTTGATGCTGTTTCACCATCACTTGTCATACATTTATTTCCATATATCTGTACAATTTCTGAAACATCTAAATTTCCATTGTGGTAAATACCACCACCATTGCCCCTTACTCTATTACCTCCAATAAAACAATTAGAAAGATTAACGTTAGTGTTTGTATTATCCATATAAACACCACCACCATTTAAAGCTTCATTATCCCTTACCATTCCATCGCTTAAATTGATAGTCACATAATCTTTAGTTCCAATACCACCACCGTTGCCAGTTGCAATATTATTCATAATTTCGGTATTGCCTGATATGGTCACTATAACCCTATTATACTCATTATTGCCATAGGCATATACACCTGCACCCTCAGTAGCAGTATTATTCATAAGGTTTCCGTCAGTAATGTTTAATTTTCCACCATTACGCACATGACATCCACCACCTTCAGTAGCAACATTGCTATCTATATAGCCACCTGTAATATTAACTGTAGCTTTTTCTAAACTAATAGCACCACCATAGATAGCAGTATTTTCATTAATGTTACCACCTGTCATTGTGAATGTTGTTTCTCTTGATTCACAAGCATATACACCACCACCATATCCTGTAGCTGTATTTCCAGTTATTACACCATCACTAAATGTTGCATTTGATACATCACCTATAAAAATTCCTGCACCATGGCTAGACTTATTATTTTTTACTGTACCACCAGATATATCAACTACGCTACCTCTAGCTTCACAAATACCACCACCATTACCGGTTGCAGTATTTCCTTCAATGTTGCCACCTGTCATTGTAAGTGTAGGCTTTACAATTCCAACACCTGATACATTTGCACTCTGATTTAAGAATACGCCACCACCATTTGAATTAGCAGTATTTTCAGAAATCACAGCTGAATCAGACATTGTCATCTGAGCTGCATTAAATAAATATATACCTCCACCCCACATAGCTGTATTTTTAGTTATTGTACCACCAGTTATAATAACCTTAGCATTGTAGTCTGTTGCAAAGATACCACCACCGTTTGATGTGCAAACATTTTCATAAATACTACCACCTGAAATGTAGGCATTCATATTGCCCAATATAGATATACCTGCACCACTTTCAGTAGAACTATTATTTTTAATTTCTCCACCACTCATATTAAAGTTGTATCCATTGTCAAAATAGATACCACCACCATTTACAGCAGAGTTATCACTAATCTCTCCGTTGTATAAATAAACCCCACCGGAGCTACTAGGTTGAACGCTTATACCTCCACCGTTTTGAGTAGTTTTATTGTTCTTAACACTGCCACCGTACATATAAAAACTAGCACTATCGCCCAATAGCACACCTGCACCATTAGAATTTGTTATGTTGTTAGCTATACTACCACCGTACACATAAACATTACAATCATTTGCAATATTTATTGCCTGTACAGCCGGTGAGTCATCAGTACCTCTGTTTCCAATTTCGCCAGTACCAACACAGTCACAAATAACTAAATTCTTTAAATTGTTAATAATAGGTGCTTCTAAATTAGAAGAACTTAACTTATGTCCATTTAAGCAGATGTACAATGTAGCTCCTTCTTTGCCTAAACTATTAGAAAGTGTTACATCTCTTGGTAAAGCAATATAGGCACAATTATTAGCATCATACTCAATCTCATCTGTACCATCAAAAGCTTTATAAACAACACCCTTTTTCTCTAAAATACTATGACCAACTGATGTATCATCACAATCAGTTTTGCCACAAATACAATGTGTATGCTGTGTTAATGAATGTGTTTTACTTGTTTTATCATATGCAACAAAATAATTCTTATCGTCTGATATTATTTGGCTACTACAATCTTCATTGAACGCACCTGTAATAGCACTACTTTTATTATCCAAAGTTACATAAATCATTGAATTTGAACTAAGTCCACCTGCACCACATGTAATAGGTTTACTTAAAATCAACTGTACATTATTATTTGATGTTGTTTTGCCATCACTTGATACGTATTTATTCCCGTATATCAGAACTTTATTTGAAACATCTAAACTTCCGTTCTGATAGATAGCTCCACCTTTTCCTGTTGTAGTATTTCCTATAATAGAACAATTAGAAAGAGTGAAGTAGCACCATTTACTGTATACCAGTATACCGCCACCATTTGCCCCCTTATTTTCCTTTATAGTACCACCTAATACATTGATTGTACCGGTTTCTGTTGCAATACCACCACCATCTTGTGTTGACTTATTATTTGCAACAGTACCACCATACATATATAAATTAGCACTTTTAGCTACAAATATGCCAGCACCACTACAATTTGTTATATTGTTAGCTATTTTACCACCATACAAATAGGCATTACAATTGGTTGCAACATTTATCGCCTGTATTGCTGGTGATTCGCTTGTACCTCTGTTTCCAATTTCGCCATTACCAACACAATCACAAATAACTAAATTTTTCAAGTTATTGATAATAGGCGAACTTAAATTTGAAGAACTTAACTTATGTCCATTTAAACAGATGTACAATGTAGCATTTGTTGCCCCTATGCTACCAGAAAGAGTTACATCTTTTGTCAAATAGATATATGCACATCTATTGCTGTCATACGCTATTTGTGTAGTACCGTCAAATGGAGTATAAGTTATTTCTTTACTTGCTAAGATACTATGCTGTTTCCCATTATTACAATCTGTTTTGCCACAAAAACAATGCGTGTGCTGTTCAGATGTTGTATCAGCATATACCACCTGAATAAACATCATAGCAACTACAAAAGTAAACATTAAAAAACCTAATTTCTTAATCCTCATAAGATACCTCCTTTATTTAATTTTCCCCAAGTTCAAAATCAAAGTGCATAGCCAATGATTTAAAAAGTTTTTGCATAATTTGGTTTGCCTCTTTACGTATATCAATACTAAGCACAAATGCAATAATCTTTTCTCTTTCATCTTTTGGAACATTATAAACATTTAAACTCATATCAAGAAAACGTGCTATTTTCTTTTCAAGAGTAAAATATAAATCGCATTTCTTCTTCATATAATTACGCATTATACCGGCTGTTCCTATTTCCATTTCATAAAAATCACTTTCAGAATAGCTAGGATTATATTGTTTAAATATCTTATAAAGTTCCACAGATGTTCGCTCAAATACATACTCCATAGTACGCCCATTTGAATAAGTCTCAACGTAAATATCCCTCAAATTTTCGTTAAGCTCTACAAGCGTCATCTGTATGCACGTTTCTACTGCATATATATAAACCAATGGTAGGCTGTCACTAACATTTCTTGCCGATGCAAACTGGTTGTCAAACATAAATTCTGTCAATTCCAGTATAACTCCGTCTTTTGTACGAAAAATATTTTGAAATGTTGAGCTTGTCGTACCTGATTCCCTTAAAATTTCTGCCATAGTTGTGTTATGAAATCCTTTTTCAATAAACAACTTTACACAAGCAGAAAGTATACGCCTCTTTGATTCTTCCTTGTTTCCAGACCTTGCCAAAGAAAACCTCCTTTATTATTTAATTGGTTTACAAACCAATAATACCACATACACTATAAATGGTCAATAAATTATTCCATTTTTTAACATTATTCTTAAAATTTTTTCAATTTTACATTCTTTAACATTAAACAAATTTTCATAAAACTAGCTTACGATTTAATGTTAAAAGTTATGAAAATATGTTTTTCATTCAAAGTATCATAGCTATCCTATTTATTACAAAAAATGCACAGGATAAAACCTGTGCATTAATCAAAATAAATTATTCTTCTGTCTTGTTACCAGTTTCAATAGGCTTCATTGTTGGGAATAAAAGAATATCTCTGATTGTACTTGCATTTGTAAATAACATTACAAGTCTATCAATACCCATACCCATACCACCTGTAGGTGCCATACCGTATTCAAGAGCCATCATGAAGTCTTCATCAATCATATTAGCTTCTTCATCGCCACTAGCTCTAAGCTCATCCTGACGCTTAAATCTTTCTCTCTGGTCGATTGGGTCATTTAATTCGCTATAAGCATTTGCATATTCGTGACCACAGATGAAAAGCTCAAATCTTTCTGTATAATCTGGCTTATCTGGCTTTCTCTTTGTAAGTGGAGAAATTTCAACAGGGTGGTCCATAAGGAATGTAGGCTGAATAAGCTTATCTTCAACAAATTCTTCGAAGAATAAGTTAAGAATATCGCCTTTTTCGTGAACTTCTTCAAATTCAACATTATGTTCCTTAGCAACCTTCTTAGCTGTTTCAGTATCAGGAATTTCATCAAAGTCAACGCCTGTGTACTTCTTAACAGCATCAAGCATTGTAATTCTTTCAAAAGGCTTTGAGAAATCAAGTTCTACGCCCTGATATACAATCTTGTCGCTACCTGCAACCTTTTCAGCAACTTCCTTGATAATACCTTCAGTAATATCCATCATACCGTGGTAATCTGTATATGCTTGATATAATTCAAGTAATGTAAATTCTGGGTTATGACTTGCGTCCATACCTTCATTTCTGAATACTCTACCAATTTCGTATACTCTTTCAAGACCACCAACAATAAGTCTCTTTAATGGAAGTTCAAGAGCAATTCTCATATACATATCAATATCAAGTGTATTGTGATGTGTAATGAAAGGTCTTGCAGATGCACCACCTGGAATAGTCTGTAAAATTGGAGTTTCAACTTCAAGGAAGTCTAAGTTATCAAGGTAATTTCTAACAGTCTTAATAACCTTACCTCTTGTAATGAAGTTCTTCTTTGTTTCCGGATTTACAATAAGGTCAACATATCTCTGTCTGTATCTTAAATCCTGGTCCTTTAAACCGTGGAACTTTTCAGGAAGAACCTGAAGTGACTTAGAAAGTAAAGTAACTTCTTCTGCGTGAACAGAAATTTCTTCCTTCTGAGTCTTAAATACATAACCCTTTACGCAAACAATATCACCAATATCGTATTTCTTGAAAAGCTTGTAGCTATCTTCGCCAAGACTATCTCTTGTAACATAGCACTGAATTCTGCCATCTCTATCTTGAACATCACAGAAACTAGCCTTACCCATAACTCTCTTGCTCATAACTCTACCAGCAACAGATACAGTCTTGCCTTCAAATTCTTCAAAGTTTTCTTTAATTTCTACACTATGGTTTGTAACATCGCACTTTACAATCTTGAATGGGTCCATATCCATTTCCTGTAAATTAGCAAGTTTTTCACGTCTTAATCTTAAAATTTCATTTAAAGCCTTACCTTCAGCAGCCTGCTTCTTGTTTGGCTTATTCTGATTGTTTTCCATTTGTATTTCTCCTATTTAATATCTAAAATCTTAAATTCGATTACTCCGTCTGGAGCCTGATTTTCAATAATATCGCCTACTGAATGACCTAACATAGCCATACCAAGAGGAGATTCGTTAGAAAGTTTACCCTGCATAGGGTCTGCTTCTGCTGGACCTACAAGAGTGTAAGTAATTTCTTCTTCAAATTCATTATCCCAAAGAACTACTGTATTACCAAGGTTTACTTTACCTGTGTTAAGCTCATCCTCGTCAATAACTTCTGCATTTCTGAGCATTTTTTCAATCTGAGTAATTCTTGTTTCGATTTCCGCCTGTTCTTCCTTAGCAGCGTCATATTCAGCATTTTCGGAAAGGTCGCCCTGCATTCTAGCTTCCTTAATCTTAGCAGCAACCTCTTTACGTCTTACTACTT
>UQYD01000051.1 GCA_900545305.1 uncultured Eubacterium sp. | reverse complement strand
TTTATTGGATAATGCTATTAAATTTACAAATAAAAATGGTAAAATAACTTTAAAAATAGAAGAAAAAAATGATAAAGCATACATATCTATAATAGACAATGGAATAGGTATGAAGGAAGACGAACAAACTAGAGTTTTTGATAGATTATACAAGGCTGATTCTTCCAGAGGAATGGATAAAACAGGTTCAGGATTAGGTTTATCTATAGTAAAAGAATTTATTAAAGCTCATAATGAAGAAATTTTTGTTAAAAGTAAAATAGGGAAGGGAAGTACCTTTACATTCACTTTAAAAATATATGATGGTACTGGAAAAGAAATTTAATACATATTTAACAGTCAGAAAACCCCATTTCAACAAGTTTGAAATGGGGTTTTCATATATTAGAAAAATTTATCTTATATAAAAAATATAAATGCATTATCAAAAAAATAAGATATAAAATATAAAAATAATATTTTCTTATTTTATGTCTAAAACAAAACATTCCTAAAAAGCCACCAATTGAGCCTCCTAAAAAGGCCACAAAAAAGAGGAATGATTCAGGAACACGCCACAAATGTCTTTTAGCCTTGTATTTATCTATACCCATAACTACAAACAGAAATACATTTACAGCAATATAATATAAAAAAAGTATATTACAAATCATTAACTTTCCCTTACAATATGTCTCCAATCTAAATCCCCTCTATCAAGAGCAAGAAGTAGAGCTTCTGCCGTAGCAAGGTTACTAGCTAAAGGTATGTTGTGTATATCACATAATCTTAAAACTGAACCTATATCTGGTTCATAATTTTTTGACGCAACAGGGTCACGTAAAAATATTACAAGGTCTATATCGTTATTAGCAATCTGAGACCCTAACTGCTGTTCTCCACCTAAATGACCAGCTAAATATTTGTGAACTGGTAAATTTGAGGTTTCCTCAATAAGTAAACCTGTTGTTCCTGTTGCATATAATTCATGTTTCACTAAAATATGCCTATATGCAATACATAAATTTTCCATTAAAGTCTTTTTGTTATCATGTGCTACTAAAGCAATGTTCATTTTATCACCTCTAAAACATAGATTTTGGTTTTTTCATTCCTACACTTAATACAATGCCAATGCAAATCATATCAACCCACATAGCACTTCCTCCATAACTCATAAAAGGAAAAGGCATTCCAGTATTAGGTAAAATACCTGTGGCAACACCAACATTTACAAAGGTTTGAAAGCAAAGCATACCAGCCACTCCTCCAGCAACCAAAGCCCCAAGATTGTCTTCAGAAGCCAAAGAAATTTTTATACAACGGCTTATTATAACAAACATAACAGCTAATACCCCCAAGCATCCCAAAAAACCAAATTCTTCACCTACAACCGAAAAAATAAAGTCGTTGTGAGAATAGGGTAAGTAACTAAGCTGGTTTATTGTACCATTATATAATCCTTTTCCTCTCAACTGTCCAGAACCAATCGCCCAAATAGAATTTTTAGTCTGATAATAATTTGACGATGCTAAATCTGGATTTACTAAAGGAAGTATTCTATCTATTTGATATTCGTTTAAAAATAAACTCAATATCCTATGGTTCTCGCTTATTAAATCCAAATAGAAAATTATCGCCACCGGTATTATAATTAATAAAACAATTTTAATATACTTAAAACTTATTTTACCAATAAACAATTCCGTCACTAAAATAGCCATAAGGACCAAACTGGCCGAAAGAGAAGGCTGAATTTTTATTAATATTGCTGGAATAGCAGTAGCTATACACAACAAACATAGTATACTTATATTATTAATCTTTTCTCGGAATTTGTCAATAAATTTTGCAATATAAATTATCATAAAAATTTTTGCGAACTCTGACGGCTGTAATCCAAATAACCATCTTCTAACATTTCCATCATTATTTCCTGTTCCAATAAGCAATACTAATATTAATATGATTATATTAAAGATATATATAAAAATGTAAAATTTACACAAATTCTCATAATTGATTAATGCTGCTATTATCATTAAAAAAATCCCTGTAACAAACCATATCATCTGGCTTATATATTCACTTTGGGGTCCATTAATGTTTATTCGTGTTGCACTACCTATAATAATTATACCAAATATCACAAGTGCAAAAACAGATAGCACCAAAATATAATCACAATTTTGGAGCTTCTTTTTTATCTCCAAATCTATCACATCCTAATTGTAATTTAAATTTTCTTCAAAGGTATTGAAGCATTTATCATAGATGTATTATTTTCATTCGTAAAATTTAAAACCACACCATATGAGTCCACATCTGCATAATTTGAAATAATATTTATAATATCATTCTTAATTTCTGCAAGTAATTCAGGTGAAAATTTAAATCTATCCTGAGTAATAATATACTTTAATCTTCGGTTAGCTACACAACCTGATGCGTTTTCCTGATTAAAATCATTTTCAAATTTTATCATAAAAACTCACCCCTTAACAAACATTGCTTTTATTGTACCTAATAATGTTTTCTTTTCAAAAGAATTTTCATCATTATTATCTTCACCTAAAATAGTTTTTACAATATTTCTGTATGCTAAGCCTGCTTTAGATTGTTGATTTGAAACCAGCAAATCGCCCTTATTTGAAGCTACCACAACATCTTCATCCTCTGGAATTATTCCTAAAACATCAACTGCTAAAATTTCATTAATATCTTCTGGTGACATCATTTCATTTCTTTTCACCATATCTTTTCTTAAACGATTAATAATTAACTTTGGTTTATGCAATCCATTAGCTTCTAACATTCCTATAATTCTGTCAGCATCCCTAATTGCTGAAATATCAGGTGTAGTAACAACAATGGCACTATCTGCTCCAGCTATGGCATTCTTAAATCCTTGTTCTATACCAGCAGGGCAATCAATAATTATATAGTCAAAGCATTCATCTTTTAATGTATCACATAACTTTGCCATTTGCTCAGGTGTTACTGCATTTTTATCTCTCGTCTGTGCTGCTGGGAGTAGAAATAAATTTTCATAATGCTTATCCCTTACCAAAGCTTGTTTCAAGCGACAGTTACCTTCTATGACATTTACTAAATCATAAATAACTCTATTTTCCAAACCCATTATTACGTCCAAGTTTCTTAATCCAATATCTGCATCAAGAACTACTACTTTCATTCCAACAGCAGCCAAACCAGTTCCAATATTAGCTGCTGTTGTTGTTTTTCCAACGCCACCTTTACCAGATGTAATTACTATTACTTCGCTCATTCTTTTGCCTCCTCTAAATATGTTTAATTTAAAACTTTTTAATTTTAGAATTTGTAGGTTATAATAGTGTCTTTACCCTCATATAATAACATATTTTTATTTATAATAAATAGATAATCGAACACTATATTACTACAACTTTTTGCAATTAATGAAGTAAAGTGTCATAACTTTTCAGTTCTGGCTCATAATCCAACTTTAAATATTCAGATATGGCGGCTTTTGCAACTTTAGGTGCAGGACCCGTTGTTCCATTTCCAAAAGGAATAATAACACATACTGAAATTTGTGGGTCCTCTAATGGAGCAAACGCAACAAAAGTTGTATGCTCACTTCTTTTAGAAGATTGTTGTGCTGTACCAGATTTGGCTGCAACATTAACCGGGAAATCTTTAAAGTAACTCCTCAATGTTCCTCTTGGTCCAGTAGTAACAAGAAACATACCTCTGAAAATTGCATCTAAATTTTCTTTTTTTATTTCAATCTTACTTTCAACTTTTGGTTGATATTCTTCTTCAATTTTTCCATCGTTAGTAGTAATCTTGTTTAAAAAGTGCATAGAATACCTAGTTCCACCATTTGCTAATGTAGCTACATACTTTGACATTAAAGCTGATGTATAATTATTATAAGATTGTCCTATAGCAGTTCTAATAGTGTCACCTGCAGACCATTTATAATCACTTTCCTTTGCCTCAACATCTCTCTGTTGTGTAATGTATTTTTTATACTCTGGAGATGAAATGTGAGTAGGGTATTGACTCATAGAGTCATAGAGTTCAGAAATTTCAACACCAGTAGGGCTATTTAAGCCAAAAGCTTCCATATACTTATTTAATGTATTTATACCACTTAAATCTCCAGCACCTTTATTCATTCTATAGGCTACTGTATAGAAAAAGTAATTACAAGATACTTCAAGTGCCTCCGAAACATTTACATTCCCATGAGAACCACTGCCACTACCTATCCAGCATCTAGCATATGGTTTACCTGCGTCTTTAAATGTACCCTTATCGTAAATACCTGTATTTGGTGATATAATTCCTTCTTGTAATCCAGCTGTGGCCGTAATCATTTTAAAAGTAGAACCTGGAGCTCTTGGCTCACTAAAAGGTCTGTTTACCATAGGTGTAGTAGGGTCATTCTGCAATTCAAGATAGTATTCGTTGTTAAAATCATTAACTAATTCATTGTTATCATATGAAGGATAAGATACAGCAGCTAAAACCCCACCAGTTTTCACATCTGTAACAACAACTGAACCTGTACAAGGATCCATATTTGTCATCTGAGGGGTAATCTCTCCGGATTTAATTTTTTCTAGTAAAGCACTGCCACCAGACATTCTTCCAGACTTAACATTATCTATAACTCCATCATTATTTGTAATTTGACCTTGTTCAAATAAGGCTAAAAAAACTTGACTTTGTGAAATAGCTCCACTTTCAAATCCTTTTAAGAATATTTCTCTTGCCTTATCTACGTCTTTTAATGAATCTTTATCCTGAGAAATAATATACTTCTTTATGCTATCCTGTACATTACCATCTTTCGAATTAAGAATATTCTTTATATGAACATTATCGCTTTTTATCATAGATTTAAAAACATCTGTGATTGAATATCCATATTTATCAACTCCTGAAAGTTTCGCTAATTGAGCATTCCTTAACTCTGTCTCTAATGCATCATATATTTTCTTCTGCAATTCAGAGTCGACTGTTAGGTATACGTCCTTTCCTGCAATAGGGTCTGTTCCTTCATTTTCCACAGTTCTAATTCTTCTTCCTGAACTATCTACTTCAATGTATTGAGACCCATCTTGTCCATTTAATTTTAGTTCATAGGCTTTTTCTATACCATCTTTTCCTATTACGTCGTTCATTGTATAATTATATTTTGAATATTCATCTAATTCAGTATCAGTTATATTTCCAATGTATCCTAAAATATGTGCAAAATATTTTCCATATGGATAATTTCTTAATGGTTGCATATCTACATAAACACATGGAAATGAAGATGCTTGTTCTTGTAAAGATGTAACTGTTTTCTCAGAAAGATTATATGCTATAGTAAGTGGAATATATTTTGAATATCTTTGTTGATATAATTTACAGCGTAATCCTAATAATTTACTAGCTTCCAAATCCGAAAGATTTTCATCTATCTCAAACTGTTCCCTTAAAGCCTTAAAAGATTCATCAGCTGTTAAACCTTCATCTATATTCATATCCTTTTTCCATTGTTTTTCTCTTTTTTCACTTTCATTAAATAAAAAACTATGTGGAGACTCTGCAGTTATTGGAAAATCAATTACAATCTTTTCGTTATTAGCTTCTAAAAGTGTAATTAAATTTTGAAGCACATCATTTAAATTGTCAACTCCAATACTAGGATCAATATTAACTGCATACGAAGATGTATTAGTTGCAATTTCTCTTCCATATCTATCATATATTATACCTCTAGGTGCTGATACAGTAACATTACGAATAGCAGTACCACTAACTTCTTTACTATAATAATCTCCCGATGTAATTTGTAAAGAATATAACTTAACAATTAGCATAATAAAAAGCAGCCCCATAATTATATGCATAAATCTAATTCTATATGAAGTTTTATTTTTAATAGCTTCAATTATATCATACATAGTAAAGACCTCTAAAACATTCTATTAGTATACTTGCTTCCACGATACAAAAAATAGTTATATATCACTCTATATAATAAATATACTATAAACGAAAATATTCCATTGTAAATCATGGAAGGTATTATTTTATTGACAATAAAGAAGGGTAAATTCGTCGCACCTTTTAAGAGAACATTTAATACAAAGAAAAAAAACTCATAGCCTAAAGTTGCTACAACAGATGTAACAACTGAAACTAAAAAATTATCCTTGTACAAACTTCTACACACTATACCAACGATATATCCTATTATGGCATATAGAAAAAGATTTGAACCAATATATTGACCGTAAAAGCAATCATGCAACAGTCCACCAATTATTCCTAGAAACAATCCATCACTTTCTCCCTGCATAAAAGCAACACAAATAACAAGTAAAAGCATTAAATTTGGCATTATGCCATCTATGGCTATATGTTGAATAAATGTAGTTTGTAAAATAAAAGAGAAAATCATAAGCATAATATATATCAAATATTTCATAATTTCCTCCTATTGATTGTTAGTTGTTGTTTCGACCAATGTCTTTTCAAAATTCTTATTAATAATCAACACATAATCTAAGTGCTTAAAATCAACAGAAGGGCTGATAATAGCATAATGCATTCCTGTCTTTTTATCCACTGTAAGCCTCTGAACATTACCTATAGTAATTCCTTCAGGGAAAATGTTGCTTAAATGAGAGGTAACTATAGTATCACCTATAAGAATATCAGACACATCTTCGGAATATTGCATTTTACACATACCATTTTCATTTAAATCACCTGTAACATATCCAATATTATCTCCTCTAAGTGTTTGAGAACTAACAGCATCTGAATCATTTATTATTGAAATAACTTTTGAATAGTTGTAACCACATTCTGTAATTTTGCCTACCAAACCGTCTTGTGTCATAACAACCATATTTTTACTTAAACCACTATCTGTTCCTTTGTCAATTGTAAAAGTGGAAAACCAATTACCTGGGTCTTTTCCAATAACCCTAGCTCCAACAACGGAATAATTTTTGTATTGATTTTTTATATCTAACAAAGCTTCTAATTGTGAATTTTCGTTTTCTATTAGATTTAATCTATTTAAATCAGCTCTAGCATCAAGAAGTTCCTTTTTCAAAATATCATTTTCAGTCGAAAGAGATTTTACAGAAGTAAAATATTTTTTCTTATCTTTTAACCAAGAAAAGACACCTGTATTAAATGTTTGAACAGGTGCAATCAATAATCCTAGAGAAGATTCAATAAAAGTAGGTGCCTTTCTATCCACAGACAATATAGCTGTCAGAATTGATATTAACACCAAAAAAGTCATAACAATTTTACGTTTTCCAGAAAAATTTTCCAACTAAAATTCTCCTTGTCTAAGTATTTTTGTAGATGTATTAATCTTATCAGCGATTGTCTCATCTTCAACAATTTTCCCAGTACCTCTAACAACACAAGTAAGAGGATCATCAGCAACAAACACAGGCATATGCGTTTCTATACTAATAAGCTTATCTAATCCATCAATTAAAGCTCCACCACCTGTTAAATATATACCTTTCTCTATTATATCAGCTGAAAGTTCTGGCGGTGTTTTTTCCAATGTTATTTTTATAGCATCTACAATCGTTTCTATAGATTCAGCCATTGCAGCTTTTACCTGATGGGTATTAATTGTTAATTGCTTAGGTAATCCTGTACTTAAATCTCGTCCTTTGACTTTCATTTCTTTTAATTGAGTTGTTGCATCAATATAAGCACAGCTTAACTTAATTTTTATACGTTCAGCAGTTCTTTCACCGATAGCAATATTATACTCCTTACGTACAAAATTAATAATATTTTCATCAAAATCATCGCCAGCCACTCTAACAGACTTACTAGCTACTATACCACCAAGAGAAATAACTGCAACTTCGCTTGTACCTCCACCTATATCCACTATCATACTGCCTGTTGCCTCAGCAATATTTAAATCGGCACCAATAGCTGCTGCCATAGGTTCATCAGTAACTAAAACCTGCTTATCTTTAGCCCCTGCAGCTACGGCAGCCTCAATAACAGCTCTTTTTTCTACTTCTGTAACACCAACAGGAACACTTATTACAACACGAGGTTTCGGTCCAAACATTGACTTTGGATAAGCTGATGAAATAAAATACTTCAACATTGCTTCAGTAACGTCAAAATCAGCTATAACACCACTTTTCATAGGCTTAATAGCTGTTATATTTCCTGGAGTTCTTCCAAGCATAGCCTTAGCTTCACTACCTACAGCCAAAACTTCTCTTGTAATTGAATCCACTGCAACAACTGATGGTTCATTCATTACAATGCCTTTTCCTCTAACGTACACTAGAGTATTTGCTGTACCTAAGTCTATTCCCATATCTTTATTAAACATCAATTTACCTCCGTTTATTAACATTAAAAATGCTAAATTACATATAGCTCTATAATACAACTTTTTTTAGGCTTTTTCAACATATTATTATATTATTTTTTAATGACGGTCTAAGTTTTTTTACCATTTTATATTAACATACCCAAAAATATCATTTTTACAGTTTACAAATTCAAAAATTAAATATATAATATACAGAGTTTTATGCTGGAGGATATATTATGAAGAAACCATTAATTGTCATTGCAGGTCCTACAGCCTGTGGAAAAAGTGCTGTATCAGTGGAACTTGCCAAAATGATAAACGGAGAAATTATTTCTGCTGATTCTATGCAAGTTTACAAAGGTATGGACATAGGTACTGCTAAAATTTCTAAAGAAGAAATGGGAGGAATAAAGCATTACTTGATAGACTGTTTTAATCCTGACGAAGAATTTTCTGTAGCTATTTTTCAAAATATGGCAAAAAAGGCTATAGATGAAATTCTAAAAAAGGGCAAGTTACCTATACTTGTTGGTGGGACAGGTTTTTATATTAATGCACTCATTAATGATAATGATTTTAGTTCTGCTAAACGTGACTATACTGTAAGAGAGGAATTACAAACCTTGCTTGATGAAAAGGGTGCTGAGTTTATTTATAACAAATTGAAAGAATGTGACCCTGAATACGCAAGTATAGTACATCAAAATAACACAAAAAAAGTTATTCGTGCTTTGGAGTATTATTTAGAAAATCACGAAAAATTTTCCGAATACAATAAAAGAGAGAAATTAAAAGAATCTATTTATGACTTGAATTTTTTTGTTTTAAATATGGACAGAGAAAAGCTTTATGACAGAATAGAAAAACGAATAGATTTAATGTTGGAAGATGGATTAGTAGATGAGGTAAAATCTCTATATCCTAAATACAATGAAAATTTGGTTTCTATGAGGGGATTAGGTTATAAAGAAATTGTGTACTATTTAAAAGGAGATTTGTCTCTTGATGAATCTGTAATGTTACTAAAAAGAGAAACAAGACATTTTGCAAAACGACAATTAACATGGTTTAAACATCAATGCAACGGAAATTGGATAGATGTAGATAATTTTAACTCTACAAATGAAATTGCACAACACATAAAAAGCGAAATAGAAAGGAATAGAATATGTTAAAAGAATACATTATAAATGAATTTGGTATTAATTCTAAGGTTGCTGATATCTGCTTTGATGCCGAAAAAAAAGTTGAAAAATATTTTAAAAAAATAGATGAAATAACTGAATATAACCAATGTAAAGTTATTAAAGCTATGCAAAAAAATAGGCTTTCAGAAGCTCATCTCAATGGTACTACTGGTTACGGATATAATGACATCGGACGTGACACCCTAGAACAAATTTATGCTGATATATTTAAGGCAGAATCTGCTTTAGTTAGACAACAAATTATTTCAGGTACACACGCTCTTACTGTTGCTCTTTTTGGGAATTTAAAATACGGCGACGAATTAGTTTGCGTTGCTGGTGAGCCTTATGATACACTCCAAAGTGTTATTGGCTCTGTAAGAGAAGTTAAAGGTTCTCTTGTTGAGCATGGAATAAAGTATAAAGAGGTTTCTTTGCTTAGTGATGGAACTATAGATTTTGACGGAATAAAAAATACTGTTACACCAAGTACTAAACTTGTAGAAATACAGCGCTCAAAAGGTTATGAATATAGACCAAGTTTATCAATAGAAACTGTTGAAAAAATAATAAAGATTGTTAAATCAATAAATCCAAATATTATTTGTATGGTTGACAACTGCTATTGTGAATTTGTCGATACTATTGAACCAACTGAAGTTGGTGCCGATTTAATAGTTGGTTCTCTTATTAAAAACCTTGGAGGTGGTATAGCTCCTGTTGGTGGATACATAGTAGGTAAAGAAGAATATGTAGAAAATGCTGCATTCAGACTTACATCTCCTAGTATGGGTAAAGAAGTAGGTCCAAGCCTTGGAGTAACTCCTAAGCTAATTCAAGGACTTTTCTTAGCTCCAAGTGTTGTTAATGCCAGTCTTAGAAGTGCTGTTTTTGCCTCTCAAATTTGTTCAGATTTAGGTTTTGAAGTAATGCCTAAGCCAGAAGAAAAAAGGGTAGACATTGTGGAATCTATACAGATGAAAACACCTGAAGGTGTTGTTGCATTTTGTCAAGGAATACAAAAGGGTGCTGCTGTAGATAGTTTTGTTACTCCTGAACCATGGGATATGCCTGGTTACGATTGTCAAGTAATTATGGCCGCCGGCGCATTTGTTCAGGGTTCATCAATAGAATTAAGTGCCGATGCTCCAA
>UQYD01000050.1 GCA_900545305.1 uncultured Eubacterium sp. | reverse complement strand
AAAAGGAGAAGGTGTTAATGCATCTGTTCCATATAAGTCAAACTGCCTTAACAATAACCCTAAAGTAGAAGGAACATATGTAGAAGTGGATTTAACAAATCAGTACTTATATATGTTTGTTAATGGAAAGAAAGTAGTTGAAACACCTGTTGTTACAGGTAAGGTTGGGGCTAGAGCAACACCTCAGGGTGTCTATATGCTCAAAAATAAGATGATGGATGTTCCTCTTGTTGGTGATAACTACGTAACACCGGTTAAATACTGGATGCCATTTAATGGTGGTATAGGTTTACATGATGCAGTATGGCAAAGTGCTTTTGGCGGAGAAAGATATAAAACTAAAGGCTCTCATGGCTGTGTTAATCTTCCTATGAGTAAAGCTAAAGAAATATATGAAAATGCTACAGTGGGAATGCCTGTTGTATGTTATTATCACGATAAACTTTCTGGATTTGATGTGGTTAAATCTCCAGACCCTGTTATGTCTACTTATAGAGGCTTAACTGCAAATGAACAGAGAATGTTGTCAGATGTTAAACATGGCAGAAAAGCTCAGGGTGCAGTATACGATAGTAATGTTGGGGAAAATGCTAAAAAGTATGGAAATACAGATGTTTCAAATACTGAAAGTTTAAAGAAGGCTGTTACTAGCGAAAGCATAAGCGAATATGCACCAGAGGAAATTAGTCCTGCTGAAAATGAAGGTGGAAACGATACAATTACAGATAATGTTGCTACACCTGCAGGAATTGAATAAAGTTTTTGCTCCTGCAAAAGGAGAAAATTATGCAAAAAAATATACAGAATGATGAAGATGATAAAATGAAAACAACTGATAGTTCAAAAGTTGTAAATGAAATGATTAAAGAATTAATATCAGAAGATGAGTTATCTGATATAGAAAGTACAAACGAAACTCATAAAAGAAAAACTAATGAAGATGTTGTTAGTCATAGGAGAGCAAGAAGAAATAAATCCAAAAACAGACATACCAGAAAAGGGAAAACCAAAAAAACTAAAAAGAAAAATAAAAAGACAAACAAGAAACTAAATAAAGTACTTAAAATTATAGGTATTACTTTAGCTGTATTGGTAGTTGTTCTTGCAATCGTTTATTTCGGTATAGCCTATATATATTATAACAATAGGTTTCTTAATGGAACTGTTATAAATGGTTATGAGTGCTCTAATATGAAAGTTGAAGAAGCCTTTAATAATATAGATAAAGATGTCAATTCCTTTAATTTGACCATAAGTAAGGGTGAAGATGTTTTTGATGTTATTAAGGGTAGTGATATAGGTATTAATACAGGAAATACTGATAATCAGATGAAAGAAATTTGCGATAAGCAGAAAAAATATCTATGGTTAAAGTATTTTAGAGAAAAACAAGAACCTATTACGACTAATGATATGGTTCAATATGACGAAGAAAAGTTTAATAACTATATTGCTAACTTAAAGTCTATGAATATGACACCAACTGTAGTAAGTCAAGATGCTAAACTTGATTTTTCAGGAAGTAATTATAAGATTGTAGCTGAAGTCTATGGTAATGAGATTAATAAAGATACTTTAAAGAATCTTATTATGCAAAATGTTCAATCTCTTAAGCCACAAAACTATAGTACAAAAATTGATGTAGCTACAAGTGACTGTTATATAAAGCCTAACATTACAAAGGATAATGAAAAATTGGTTAATGCTTGTAATAAAGCAAACAGCATACTCAACAGTACATTTGCCGTTAAGGTTATAAATAAAATAGAAAACATTGATTCAGCTACTGTAAAATCTTGGGTTAGCGTAGATAAAGATTTTAATGTCAATGTTGATGAAACAAAAATAGGAAATTATGTAGAAACATTAAATTCTAAATATACTACCTATGGCAAAGATAGAAAATTCAAAACGACTTATGGTGATGTTGTTACTGTATCAAAAGGTGATTATGGTAGAAAATTAAATGCCACATCATTAAAAACAGATTTAGTTAGTGCTGTAAAAAATGGAAAAAGTTCTACAGTAGTTGCTAAGTTTTCAAGAACTGCTATGGGTTCTCTTGAAAATGATTTAGGAACAACATATGCAGAAATTGATTTAACAAACCAGAGAATGTGGATGTACAAAGATGGTAAAATTGTAGTAGCTACAGATGTGGTTACTGGTAAGCCTGATGGAGAACACGATACACCACAAGGAACTTATAAATTGAAATATAAGGAGAAAAATGCGACCTTAAAAGGTGCTAATTACTCAACACCTGTTGCGTGGTGGATGCCTTTTAATGGAGATATAGGTATGCACGATGCGACATGGCAGCCTACATTTGGTGGAGATAGATATATAAAACACGGTTCTCATGGTTGTGTTAATTTACCTCTTGATAAGGCAGCATCAATATTCAATTATGCTGTTGTAAATATGCCTGTAGTCTGCTATTATCACGCAAAAGCTGAAAATCCAAGTGCTTCAAATACTTCAACAGAAACAACAACACAAACTACGACAAAGGCTAGTTAAAAAATATAGTTAAAAATTTAGGTGGTTTTACTATTGACAAAATTATGTTTAATTGTTAATATTATGACATAAGGTTTTGCATAACTGACGGAGTGTGGATAACCACAAGGGAGTGCAAAATGTCGATGCCGACCGTCTGGGCAGATAAAATTTTGCTCGGATGGTGGGCATTTTTTATCTTTATAATTATTTTTCTTACTTATAAGGAGGAATTAAAAAATGGTAAAAAGAGCTTTAATTAGTGTTTCTGACAAGACAGGTATTGTAGAATTTGCTCAGAAATTAAATGACCTCGGTGTTAGCATTATTTCAACAGGTGGTACTTTTAAGGTGCTTAAAGAAGCAGGTATCCCTGTAATTAACATTTCTGATGTTACAGGTTTCCCAGAATGTCTTGATGGTAGAGTAAAGACTTTACATCCAAACATTCATGCAGGTCTTCTTGCTATGAGAAGTAACCCAGAACATATGAAGCAGGTAGAAGAATTAAATGTTGAATTAATAGATATGGTTGTTGTAAACCTTTATCCATTTAAGCAGACAATTATGAAGCCAGATGTAACTCTTGCAGATGCTATTGAAAACATTGATATTGGTGGACCTACAATGCTTAGAGCAGCAGCAAAGAACTATCAGGATGTAAGTGTTGTTATTGACCCAACAGATTATGAACAGGTTCTTTCTGAAATTAAGGAAACAGGTGCAGTTTCTGTTAAGACTAATTTCTATCTTGCAGCAAAGGTATTTAACCATACTGCTTACTATGATACAATGATTGCTAATTATTTAAGAGATAAAGCTGGTTTACCAAAGTATCCTGACACAATTAGTATGACATTTGAAAAGGTACAGGATATGAGATATGGCGAAAATCCTCACCAGTCAGCAGCTTTCTATAAGGAAGTTGGTAATAGTGACGGTATGCTTTCTGGCATCGAACAGTTACATGGTAAGGAACTTTCTTTCAATAATATCAATGACTTACACGGTGCACTTGAATTATTAAAGGAATTTGATGAAGAACCTACAGTAGTAGCTTGTAAGCATTCTAATCCTTGTGGTGTTGCAAGTGGTAAGGATATTCACGAAGCATATGTTAGGGCATATAATACAGACCCAGTTTCTATTTTTGGTGGTATTTTATGTGCTAATAGAAAAATTGATAAGGCTACAGCTGAAGAAATTAGCAAGATTTTCCTTGAAATTGTTCTTGCTCCAGATTTTGATGATGATGCCTTAGAAGTTCTTGAACAGAAGAAGAACATTAGACTTCTTAAACTTAAAGATGTTATGAAGAAACAGCCTGAAACAGCTTACGATGTTAAGAAAGTAAGTGGTGGTATCCTTATTCAGGATATTGACAGCAAACTTCTTGGTGATGAATTAAAGGTTGTTACAGATAGAAAGCCAACAGAAAAGGAAATGGAAGATTTACTTTTCACTTGGAAGGTTGTTAAATTTACTAAGAGTAATGGTATTGCTATTGGTAAGGATAAGCAGTCTGTAGGTATTGGACCAGGTCAGGTTAATAGAATTTGGGCAACAGAACAGGCTATTGACCACGGTACAAAGCAGCTTGGAGCAGACGTTGTTAAGGGTGCTGTTCTTGCAAGTGATGCTTTCTTCCCATTTGATGACTGCGTAGAGGCTGCTCATAAGGCTGGTATTACAGCTATTATTCAGCCAGGTGGTTCAAAGAGAGACCAGGATAGTATTGATGCTTGTAATAAGTATGGTATTGCTATGGTATTTACAGGTATGCGTCATTTTAGACACTAATATGTTTATGAAAAGACACGGAGATTTTTTCTCTGTGTCTTTTTTACGCTGAAAGCTATATAAAATAAATAGCACTAGCATTTTAGCGTTTTATTTGATATAATTAACAGGTATTGTTGTTATAAAATAAGTAAGGATGTTTTGATATGTATCTTAAAAGTTTGGAGCTACAGGGCTTTAAATCGTTTCCAGAAAAAATAAAATTGGATTTTAATAAGGGCATAACAGCTGTAGTAGGACCTAACGGTAGTGGTAAGAGTAATATTGCAGATGCAGTACGTTGGGTGTTAGGCGAAAAGAGTGCCAAAAGTCTTCGTGGAAACAAAATGGAAGATATTATATTTAACGGTACTGAAAATAGAAAGCCATTAAGTTTTGCAGAAGTATCTATGATTATGGATAATTCAGATAAGAAACTTAATTTGGATTATCCGGAAGTAACGGTTACAAGACGTGTATATCGTTCAGGAGAAAGTGACTACCTTTTAAATGGAACAAAGTGTAGAGCTAAGGATATACTAGAACTTTTTATGGATACTGGTGTAGGTAAAGAGGGGTATTCTATAATAGGACAGGGTAGAATAGATGAAATTTTGTCTAACAAGTCTGAAGATAGAAGAATGTTGTTTGAAGAGGCTGCCGGTATTGTTAAATATAGAACAAGAAGCTTTGAAGCAAGTAATAAACTTGCAAAAGAAAGAGAAAATCTCGTAAGAGTTAATGATATAATTGCTACATTAGAAAGTCAAGTTGGACCACTTGAGGTACAGGCAGAAAAAGCTAAAAAATTCATATCTCTTTCAAATAAATTAAAAACTGTAGAAGTAAATAGATTTGTAATTGAGGCAGATAGATTTGAAAATGATATTAAGGAAGTAGAAAAAACTATATCTCAATTAGGTAATGATGTATTAAGAGAACATAGACAAGAAGAGGTTTTACAGAAAAAGAGAACATCGTTAAAAAGTGATTTGTCTAATGTTGATTTACAGTACGAAGAAAATAGTAATTCTATAGGCGAAAAGCGTTCACAAGTTGAACAAAAAGAAAATGACATTAAAATGTGTGAATCAGAAATACAGCATTTTAATGAAAATATAGAAAGATTAAACAAGAATATTGACCAGAACAAAAAAGCTATTGAAGACAAGAAAAATGAGTCTGATGCTTTAGATGCAAAAATAGTTGCCAAAACTCTTGAAATAGAAAGAAAAAACAAAGCCTACGAAGATAAGAAAAGTGCTTATACGGACTTAGAAACAAAGGTTACAGAGTCAGAAGAACTGTTCAACAGATTTAATTCCGATATTAGAGATAAAATGAACAGGTCTGCTGATATTTCAAGTGAAATAAGCAAAATAAATGCAAGACTTTCACAGCTTAAGGAGAGAAAAAATACGGTAACAGAAGATATTTCTGTTTTACAAGGACAGTTAAAAGAAAAAGAAATAGCTTTAGCTGTTGAAGAACAAAAAATTAGCCGTATTGATAATGAAATTGAAAAGATTAGCAATAATATAAAAAATGACAATGTAACAGTAACTGAATTAAGTGGTAAAATTAATGATACTAAGAAAAAACAGCTTGATATGACTAAGTCTATACAAGATAAACAATCTAGGTTGAGAATTTTATCTGAATTAGAAAATAGTTATGAAGGTTACTATGGTGGTGTAAAGGCTGTTCTTTCCCAGAGAGATAGGAAAGTAAGTGGTTTTGAAGGCATTTGTGGTGCTGTAGGCGAACTTATTACTCTTGATAAAAAGTATGAAACTGCTATTGAAATTGCTTTAGGTGGAGCTGTACAGAATATAGTGGCAAAAAATGAAAATGATGTAAAAAAAGCCATTAGTTATTTGAAGACAAATAATAAGGGACGAGCAACATTCTTGCCTATGACAGCTATTAAACCTAAAACTATGAACAACAAGGGAGATATTTTTAAAAATACTGGAGTAATAGGCATTGCTAAGGAACTTATTTCCTATGATGCACAGTATGAAAATATTATGTCTTCGTTACTTGAAAGAGTAATTATTGTAGATACTATTGACAATGGTATTGCTCTTTCAAAAAAGACAAATTATAGCTATAAGATTGTAACTCTTGATGGTGAACTTTTCAATGTTGGTGGTTCAATGACTGGTGGTTCAATCAGTAAAAGAAGTACAGGTATATTTTCAAGAGGTAGAGAAATTGGTGAACTTCGTGAAAATTTAAAAGTTCTTGTTTCTGAATATAATGAGTTGAATAGTGAATTAGACTCAATGAATAACCTTATTGAGGAGTCAAACAAAAATTTAAAAAGCTCTAATGAAATGTTGCAGAGTTTACATATTAATAGAACCCGTTCAGTTGCTGAAGTAACAAAGTCTAAGGAATATGTTGATGATTATAAAACGAGAATAGAGTGTTCAGGTAGTGAATCTGAAAAACTTGAATTGACAATTTCTGAAGATGAAAAACAGATAAAACAATATGAAAACGATTTAGCTGCTATAACAGCTGAAATAAATAGTGTAAACGAAAAAATACAAGAATATCAAAGCAAGATACAAGAAAATAGAGATATTAGAGAAAGTAGTATTAGAGAAATTAATGATTTAAAATTAGAAATCAATCAGATTAATAATGAAATCTATAACTTTAACTATAATAAAAAGAGAATAGAAACTGAAGTTATGGAATTGAATACTGGAATTGAAAATTTTAAATCTGAAATTTCAGAATATGAAAGTCAGATTGATGATAAAGAAAAAAATAAGCAATCTATTTTTGAAAATGCAGAGCAATTAAAAGAAGAATATACCAAGTTTATAAAAATGCAAGAAGAACTTATTAACTATAAAAATGAAGTTAATAAGGAACTTGATGAATTAGAAAAATCTATACAAAGACAGACAGAAACTAAAAATGCTATAGAGAAACAGCTTTCAAGATTTGAAGTAAGGAAAGAACAACTTGAAAATGAAAGAAAAAATCTTTATAACAATATGTGGGAAGAATATGAAATAACATATGTTGTTGCAAAGAATTATGAAAAGTTGGATATGAGTTCAGAAGATTTAGTCAAGGAAGAAAGAAACTTGAAAAATCAAATGAAAGCTCTTGGCAATGTTAATATGAATGCTGTTGAAGAATATGCCGAAATAAGCGAAAAGTATCAATTCCTTATTAAAAACAGAGATGATATTAAACAATCAGAAGAAAAACTTATAGGTATAATTGAACAGCTTAATGTATTAATGGAAGAACAGTTTAGAGAACAGTTTAAGGTGATTAGTGATAACTTTGCCGAAACATTTAAAGAAATGTTTGGTGGAGGTGAAGCATCACTTAAATTAAGTAATGACCAAGACATTTTAAATTGTGGTATAGATATTATTGTTCAGCCACCGGGAAAGACTTTGCAGAATATGATGCTTTTATCAGGTGGAGAAAAGGCCCTTACAGCCATTTCGCTATTGTTTGCTATATTAAAAATGAAACCATCACCATTCTGTATATTGGACGAAATAGAGGCAGCATTAGACGATGCCAATGTAAACAGATATGCAGATTATTTGAAGAATTTCGTTGATGATACACAGTTTATAGTTATTACCCATAGAAAGGGTACAATGGAGGCTGCTGATATTTTATATGGTGTCACAATGCAGGAAAAGGGCGTTTCAAAACTTGTTTCTGTTAAGTTTGATGAAGATTATAATTTAGATAAGGAGGCTTAAAATGGGATTTTTTAAGTGGTTTAAAAAGAAAAAAGAAAATACACCTGTAGAAAATACTCAGGTACAGGAAGTAGAAGTTAATGTAACAGAAGAAAGCGATACAGAGGAAGCTTCAACAGTTGAAGAAAATAAAATTGAGGAAGAAACAGTTGAGGCTGTTGTTTCTACTGATGATGAGGTTGAGGTAGTAGAGGAAAGCGTTGATGAGTCAAAATCTGTAGTAGAAGAAATTTCTGAAATTGAATATGTTATAGAAAATGAAGAAACAACTATAGAAGATGCTGTTGAAGAAGATAAAGAAGAACAGGCTGTAGTTGAGGAAGTAAAAGAAACTGAAAACGCTGTAGAGGAAGTAGAACAGGAAGAAGAAAGTACTACAGAACCTACAACAGAAGAAGTAATTCAAGTTGAGGAAGTAGCAACCGAAGAAGATACTACAGAAGAAGATACTACAACAGTAGAGGAAGTTGAAAAAACATCAGATGAAAGCGATGTTGCAGTTGAGAAAGTGGAAGAAACTTCAGAAGAAACTGTAGAATCAGTTGAAGCTGATGAAACAGAAGAAGTAGAAGAAGTTGCAGAAGTAGAAGAACAACCTGTAGAAGAAGAAAAGCCAAAGGGCTTTTTTGCGAAAATTAAAGCTGGTCTTTCAAAGACAAGAAATAATATTATTTCAAGTGTTGAAAATGTATTAAGTGCTTTCACTAAAATTGATGAGGATTTATACGAAGAACTTGAAGAAGCTCTTATTATGGCTGATATAGGTGTTGAAACTTCTCTTTACATTATTGAAAAATTGAGAGAAAAGGTAAAAGACGAAAAAATACATGACCCGGCAGAAGTAAAGGGTGCTATTATCAGAGTAATTACTGAAATTCTTGAAAAAGATGATGAACCTTTTGAATTACCACATCCTAGTGTAGTTTTAGTTATTGGTGTTAATGGTGTAGGTAAAACTACTACTATAGGTAAACTTACTCATAACTATATGGAAAAAGGTAAAACAGTTCTTCTTGCTGCTGCTGATACATTTAGAGCTGCTGCTATAGACCAGTTACAGGTTTGGGCAGATAGAAATAACGCACAGCTTATTAAGCATCAAGAAAATTCAGACCCGGGAGCTGTAGTTTATGATGCAGTTCAGGCAGCAAAGGCAAGAAATACAGATATTCTTATTTGCGATACAGCAGGTAGACTTCATAATAAAAAGAACTTAATGGAAGAATTAAGAAAAATATCAAGAATTGTAAATAAAGAATATCCGGATGCTAAGGTGGAAACACTTCTTGTACTTGATGCTACTACTGGTCAGAATGCGTTACAGCAGGCAAAACTTTTCAAGGAAGTAGCTGATATTACAGGTTTAGTTCTTACTAAATTAGATGGTACAGCAAAGGGTGGTATTGTACTTGCTATAAAGCACGAAATGAATATACCGGTTAGATATATTGGTGTAGGTGAGCAAATGGACGACTTGCAGGAATTTAATTCAAAAGATTTTGCAAAAGCATTGTTTGATGAAGAATAATAATAAAGTCAGCTGATACTTAAATGTCAGCTGACTTATTTTTTTTACATATATTTATTATTGTAGTAAAGAAACTACTGATTGATGAAACAACCATAATACCGGCTGCTATTGCCAAGGCAATGGATAAAGTGTTAAATCCAGAATCAATAAAATTTTGCCACCTTTGTTCCATAAGGGCAGCTATTGTTCTGTATAAACCACCACCGGGAATTATTATGATGATGGCTGCTACTAAAAATGTAGTTGTTGGAGTTTTGAAAATTCTTGCAGCCAGCTCAACATAGAAAGTTATAAAGGATGTTACTAAGAAATAACATATAACATCTTGATGAAATATTTTATACAATATTAAGTATAGTCCCCAAGTCAAGATACCACCGAAAAAAGATACCCATATTTTGCGACCTTTTACATTGTATAATATAGCGAAACCCAAAGAAGCAAATCCGGCAGCTAATACTTGAATAATCATATTAATCATAAGAAAGTACCTCCTAAGTAAGTTGCCATAACAAAGCCGAAGGAAACGGCTGCTGCTATTAAAATGGTTTCAATCAATCTGTTTGTTCCTGACATAGTATCTCCCTTTATCATATCTCGTAGGGCATTTGTTAAAGCAACACCTGGAATTAAAAGCATAATGTTACTAATAACTATTATATCCAAGTTTTGACCGAAGTTAAATTTAACAGCAAAAACAGCAAGCATACCGGCGATAAAGGAAACCAATACGTTAATAACAGGGGCATTATTATCTATTTTTGAAACAAAATTAAGAGCAATCTTCAATACAATGCCAATTAAACCAGCTACAATAGCATCAGCAAATGTTCCACTAAAATAAATAGCAAGAGTAAAAGCTATCATACCATAGGTTAAACATATTATTCTGTCATTGTACATTGGTCTTTTTCGAATTTTATCAATCTGTTTTGATACATACTCAAGTGAAGGCTTGTTTTTACAAATATATCGGGATAGGGCATTTAATCTTTCAACTCTATCTAAATTTGTTGTAGACTTGAAAACTCTTATAGACTGAGTATATATCTTGTTTTCAGGAGTTTTTATTGTCACAACTATACTGCAAGTTATTGTAAAAATATTAATTTCTTTTATGCCATAAGCTTTGTAGATATGAGCTAAAGTGTCGTCAACACG
>UQYD01000049.1 GCA_900545305.1 uncultured Eubacterium sp. | reverse complement strand
CAACTATAACTTTTAATCTAAATTTTATACAACTTACAATTACCGTAACAATGTATTTATAAATTCCTCATCATTTATGTACATTGCATTTTTGTCCGTTTTAATTCGTAATGTATCCTTTCACCATACCACAACGAATATTGTAAATCTTACATTAGACTCATTCCCTTGCTTAAAAATTCTTTATTCAATTACCTATTCATTTCTGTCTTCATTTGACATCTATTGTAAATAACTGAATTACTATGCTCTTTAGATACTTTGAAATCCAATCAGTTGTTATACTGTCATCTTTGAAAAACGCTCCATCGATAGTATGGGTTTCTTTTCTTTTCGTTTAGCATTTAAGTTCTGGCTTTACTATCATACATTTACACTTTACACTTACATCTATGTGAATATATGAAATAATCCTATGTCTTTATAATCCCGGGCATCGCTTATAGTGTTTATATGCTATTTCTACACTCCACACAACTTGCTCTCAATCTAATATGTCTGCACTTTTATAAAAAAGTCATAAACGATTAAATGATTATAAGACTAACTTGCTACTTCTGGTGGACTCACCTCTTTCATTTTTATTTTTTAGTAAAATTTCCTCCTTTGAGGATACTTACTATTTCATTCAGAGAGATTTTTTCACACCTTCTCATTTAATGTCAGTCCCAATTACCCTATTAATTGCCGAACTAACAATACCTACCTTTTTAAATCTCTCATTACATCTTCAGAAATAAACTTTTATATAAACTAGCTGAAATTTCATTTATTTACTGTACAGTTGCTGTTTACTTTTTATTTGTTTATTTCCTTTTCTGTAATTACATTATACAAATCAAACCTATATTTGTCAATAGCATTTTATATCTTTGTGCAATTTTAACTACACACTCTACTTATTGCACAAAAAAAGGACACCGAAGTGTCCTTTACAGGTATTTTTTTATTCAAAAAGCCCTATTTGTCTAGGTATGTCATTGTCTATTTTGTCTTGTTCATTTATAAAATGGCCTGTTGCAGGTATTTTTGTACTTCTATAATACTCAATATTTTCAGATTTAAAATCTGTCATATACATCATATTAGTTAGCTTACTATTTTTCTTCAAGGTATAAATCTGAACACCTCCAGAGCTCTTTGTCTGTTTTTGAAGTACAAGTTCACTATTTACTAACATAGCTTTGTCAATATCTCTAATAAGAACAACATCTGTATCTTCTGAAATATAGAGCATCTTAGCCAATGGTGCTTTATTTGAATAAGCATTTACCAATTTTCTTCTGAATGTTTTTGTTTCATAAGCTGACATTTCTATTTTAGCTATCTTACCATTTTCATAAGCAAAAAGCATATAGCCCTTATATCCATTAGGTTCAAGCATATAAACTATTTTTTCATCTTGTTCCATAGGAAGAATGTTATTTAAGTATTCGCCCAAACTACTAGCTTTACATTCAGCTAATTCGTGTGCTTTAACTTTATATAAGCATTGTTTATCAGAGAAAAATAAAATTTCTGTCTTATTCGTAGTTTCTATTTCTTGAATAATTTCATCATTTTCCTTTAATTTTTGTTCAGAAGCTGAACGAAGAGAAACAAGTGTAATCTTTTTAAAATAATTTTCTTTAGTTAAGAATAACTTTATTCCATAGTTTTCAATTAAATCTTCTTTTGTGATTTTCTTTATTTCTTCATGATAAATTACATCTGTTTTTCTAGGAACACCATATTTTTTACTTACTTCCTGTAAATCCCCAATGATAATATTGTCAACTAAATCTTCATTTTTAAGAATTTCATGTAATTCAGCCATTTCCTTTTGAAGATTTTTAATTTCATCAGTACGTTTTAATATATATTCCTTATTTAGGTTTCTAAGTTTTATTTCTGCAACGTATTCAGCCTGAACTTCATCAATATCAAAACCCTCCATAAGATTTGGTATTACCATATTATCTTCTGGAGTTTCTCTTACGATTTTAATAGCTCTGTCAATATCCAAAAGAATTTTAGAAAGACCTGTAAGAAGATGATGTTTTTCTCTCTTCTTCTCTAAATCATAAGCACATTGACGTTTAATACACTGGCGTCTAAAAATAAGCCATTCATCTAATATTTGTTTCACTCCCATTACTTTAGGAGAACCATTTACAAGTATATTAAAATTACAGCTAAAGCTATCTTCCAATGTAGTCATAGAAAAGAGTTTATTCATAAGAAGTTCTGGATTTGCACTTTTCTTAATATCAAGTGTAATTTTAAGACCACCTAAATCTGTTTCATTTCTTACATCATTAATTTCTTTTATTTTATTTTTCTTAACTAAATCAATGATTTGGTCAACGATAGTTTCAATATTTGTTGTGTAAGGAATTTCATAAATTTCTATAAGACTATTTTTCTTATCGTATCTATATTTACCTCTTACCCTGAAACTTCCTCTACCTGTTTCATAGATTTTCTCTATTTCATCATCTCTATATATAAGTTCTCCACCAGTAGAAAAATCAGGAGCTTTAAGGTATTTTTTAATATCCGTATTTTTATTCTTAATATAATGTATTGTAGCTGAACATACTTCCTTTAAATTAAAACTACAAATATTACTAGCCATACCTACGGCTATACCTTTATTAGGTGTTACAAGCACATTTGGAAATGTTGTTGGAAATAAGACAGGTTCTTTCAAAGTACCATCGTAGTTATCAATGAAATCAACTGTATTTTTATCTATATTTTTAAATAACTCATTACTAAAACTATCAAGTTTAACTTCTGTATATCTTGATGCAGCATAAGCCATATCTCTTGAATAATTTTTACCAAAGTTACCCTTAGAATCTACAAAAGGATGAAGCAAAGCTTCATTACCTCTTGCAAGTCTTACCATAGTTTCGTAAATTGTAGCATCACCATGAGGATTAAGTTTCATAGTTTGACCAACTACGTTAGTAGATTTAGTTCTATCGCCATTTAACAAGCCCATTTTATACATTGTGTATAAAAGTTTTCTATGAGCAGGTTTAAAACCATCTATTTCCGGAATAGCTCTTGAAATAATAACACTCATTGCATAAGGCATATAATTGCTTTCAAGGGTGTCTGTTATCTTTTGTTCTGTATAAAGCATTTTTTCCATATTTCAACCCTCCTAGCTTAATTCTGTAAGGTCAATATACTTGTATCCGTCTGTTTCAATGTGTTCTTTTCTTCCACTAAGGTTATCTCCCAAAAGTAAATCAAACATAAGTGCTGTTTTTTCTACTTCTTCAGGCATAACAAGTATCAATCTTCTTGTTTCTGGATTCATTGTAGTTTGCCACATCATTTCAGGTTCGTTTTCACCAAGACCCTTTGAACGCTGAATTTTATATTTTTTACCTTCTAACTTATTGAGAATATCTGCTTTTTCTTTTTCTGTGTAAGCAAAATAAGTCTTTTTACCACTTGAAATTTCGTATAAAGGAGATTCTGCAATAAATACCTTCTTTTCTTTAATAAGAGTAGGTGCAAGAGTATAAATCATAGTCAAAATAAGTGTTCTAATCTGGAAACCATCAACATCGGCATCTGTACATATTATAATCTTGTCCCATCTAAGCTGGTTAATATCAAAACTGTTTAAGTCCTTGTTGTGCTTAGACTTGATTTCAACACCACAACCTAAGACCTTTAACAAATCAACAATTATTTCACTTTTAAAAATCTGTTCAAGATTGGCTTTAAGACAGTTTAAAATTTTACCTCTAACAGGCATTATTCCCTGAAACTCTGCATCTCGACCAAGCATACAGCTACCAAGTGCAGAGTCACCCTCTACTATATAGAGTTCTCTCTTTGAAACATCTTTTGTACGACAATTTACAAACTTTTTAACTCTATTGTTCATATCAAGATTTCCAGTAAGTTTCTTCTTGATATTTATCCTTGTTTTTTCAGCCGTTTCTCTACTTCTCTTATTTACAAGAACCTGATTTGCAAGTTTATCTGCATCAGCTTTGTTTTCAATAAAGTAAATCTCCAACTGTTTTTTCAAGAACTTAGTAATAGCCTCTTGTATAAATTTATTTGTAATAGATTTTTTAGTCTGATTTTCATAGCTTGTTATAGTAGAAAAACTGCTTATTACAAGCGCCAGACTATCCTCTATATCAGTAAAGACGATTTTCTTTTCGTCTTTTTTATACATGTTATTATTTTTAAGATAATTATCTACAGCAGACAAGAATGCTGATTTAACCGCTTTATCTGGTGAACCACCATATTCCAAGAAACTTGAATTATGATAATATTCAAGGAAATTCACTTCATTATTAAAACAAAAAGCAACATCAACCTTTAACTTATATTCAGGCTTATCTTCTCTATCTCTGCCTTTTGTTTCATCATGATAAAACTGTATTTCTGTAAGGGATTTTTCCCCTGCTCTTTCTACAATATAATCTTTTATACCATTTTCATAACAATAATTATATGTTTCACCAGTCTTTAAATCTTTTAACTCAAATTCAAGACCTGCATTTACAACACTTTGACGTTTTAAAATTTCCTGATAATATTCAATAGGAATATTAATATCTGTAAAAACCTCTAAATCAGGTTTCCAATGTATTTTAGTGCCTGTAGATTTAGAGTTTGTAGGTTCTTTTTTTAATCCACCTACATTTCTACCCTTTTCAAAATGCAATTCATACTTATATCCATCTCGAACAACAGTTACATCCATATATTCAGAGCTATACTGTGTTGAACAAAGACCCAAACCATTTAAACCTAAGCTATATTCGTAATTATCTCCACTGTTGTTATCATACTTACCACCAGCATATAACTCACAAAATAAAAGCTCCCAGTTATATTTACCTTCATTGTTGTTAAAGTCTACTGGAATACCTCTACCATGGTCACAGACAGTAATATCATTATCTTTTCCTACTGTAATTTCTATTTTTTTACCATAGCCTTCTCTTGCTTCATCAATAGAATTAGAAAGGATTTCAAAAACTGAATGTTCACAACCCTCTAATCCGTCAGAACCAAATATAACGGCCGGTCTAAGTCTTACTCTATCTTCATCTTTAAGAGATTTTATACTCTCATTGTTATATTCTCTAGTGTTATTCAAAATGATACCTCCGAATTCAAACACTTAATTGTTGCTACAAAATTTCGTCTATCGAACATAAAGACTCAAAGCATAGCATACTCTAATTTGTAGGGATTTGTCAAGACAAAATTTATTTTCAAAAAAATATAAAAAATAAAAGGATATTCTATATAGTTGTAGAATAGTTATATTAAAGAAACATAAGGTGGAGATTATAGAATTAATAACACTTCACTTATATATAAAGGAGGAGATTATTATGGTACAGATTTTAGCAGGTGAAAAAGGCGAAGGCAAGACAAAAATCCTCATCGATTTAGCTAATGAAAGTGTTAGCACTTCTGATGGTGATGTTATTTATATTGATGATGATAAGCGTCATATTTATGACCTTAACCATAAGATTAGATTCGTTGAGGTTTCAGAATTTCCTTTAGCTAATTACAGAGAGCTTATCGGTTTTATTTATGGTATTTTCTCCCAGAATAGCGACATTACAAAGGTATTTGTTGATGGTATCTTCAAAATTGTTCAGTCTTTAGGCGATGAAGATTTAATTAAGCTTGTTACAAGACTTGATTCTATGAGCAAGGCTTATAATGTTGACTTCGTTTTAGCTGGTAATGTTGACCCAGCAGACCTTCCTAAGGAAGTAGAACAGTACATAAGAAAGTAATTAAATATTTACTTTTTAAAATAAAGCCTATTTCTTAGTAAGAAAATAGGCTTTATTTATGTCTAATATTTAAATATATATAAGTCTATATTTCTCGTTTATCCACTTTCTAAAACTATTCTCAATATTTTTGCCCCCTCATACACAATATTATCACAACCATTTTGTTTTGGCATTTTACCACAGTTTATAGTATTAAATTTATCATATATATTATTTATAAATTCCATACGTTTATGCTTTATAGTATTTTCATTCTTAAAATACAAACTTATAACCATTATCCCTCCAACAACTATACTGCATATACTACCTACCCCTAACCCATTATAAACTCCGGCACACATATCTACACAACAACATTCTATTGGCAAACCATATTCATCTCTTACTCCCATCAACATACACTGAGCACAGTTATAATCCTCTTTATAATAGTATAAAACTCTATCCTCTAACATAAAAAATCCTCCTTTGTATTATTCTATAAACACAAAGGAGGATAAGTTACATCAATATTGAATTATTTTACAGATACTGCTGCTTGGTCCTTTAATACTACGTCGTGAGCACCACCCTCAACAATACTTACAGAAGAAACAAGTGTAAGCTTAGCCTTTTCCTGTAATTCTGGAATAGTAAGGGCACCACAGTTACACATAGTATGCTTAACCTTAGCAAGTGTAACAGCAACATTGTCATGAAGGTAACCAGCATATGGAACGTAAGAGTCAACACCTTCTTCGAAAGAAAGCTTACCAGCACCACCAACATCATAACGCTGCCAGTTTCTAGCTCTTGCAGAACCTTCGCCCCAGTATTCCTTCATATAGTTACCATTTACGATAACCTTATTTGTTGGACTTTCTTCAAATCTTGAGAAATATCTACCTAACATACAGAAATCACAACCCATAGCAAGAGCTAAAGTAATGTGATAATCGTGTACAATACCACCATCTGAACAAATTGGAATATAGATACCAGTTTCTTCGTAGTATTCATCTCTAGCCTTAGCAACCTCAATAACAGCTGTAGCCTGACCACGACCGATACCCTTAGTTTCTCTTGTGATACAAATAGAGCCACCACCAATACCAATCTTGATGAAGTCAGCACCTGCTTCTGCAAGGAATCTAAAGCCATCTCTATCAACTACGTTACCAGCACCAACCTTTACAGTATCACCGTAATGTTCTCTAATCCAGTCAATAGTAAGTTTCTGCCATTCTGAGAAACCTTCAGATGAGTCAATACATAATACATCAGCACCTTCTTCTACGAGAGCTGGAACTCTTTCTGCGTAGTCTCTAGTATTGATACCAGCACCTACAACGTATCTCTTAGACTTATCTAAAAGTTCCATTGGATTTTCCTTGTGGCTATCATAGTCTTTTCTGAAAACAAAAGAAACAAGGTTGCCATTCTTATCAACAATAGGAAGCGCATTAAGCTTGTTATCCCAAATAATATTATTGGCTTCCTTAAGAGAAGTACCTTCTTCAGCATAAACAAGGTTTTCAATAGGAGTCATAAATTCTGAAACCTTTGTAGCTGGATCCATACGGCTAACTCTATAATCTCTACTTGTTACGATACCGATGAGCTTACCATTTGCAGAGCCATCATCAGTTACAGCAACTGTAGAATGACCTGTCTTTTCCTTTAAAGCTAAAATATCAGCTAATGTCTGGTCTGGCTTAATATTTGATACACTTGTTACAAAGCCTGCCTTATAACTCTTAACTCTCTTTACCATTGCAGCCTGAGCTTCAATAGTCTGAGAACCATAAATAAAAGAAATACCACCTTCTTTAGCAAGTGCAATAGCAAGTTTTTCGCCTGATACAGACTGCATAATTGCAGATACCATAGGTATATTCATTGTAATCGCTGATTCTTCGCCCTTCTTGAACTTAACAAGAGGTGTCTTTAAACTTGCATTTGCAGGTGTACACTCAGAAGATGAGTAACCTGGTACTAATAAATATTCACTAAAAGTATGTGATGGTTCACTATAATAAAAAGCCATTATCGTTTTCTCCTTCTAAATAATTTATCTAAAATGCTAAGGTTTATGATACCACAAATTTACAATTTTGACAATGAAAATTTTTAAATCTGTAAAAAGAATTATTTTAAGCCCTAAAAATAGGGCTTAAACACATAATGTTACAACTTAGTTCATTGAATTTTCTGAACCTAAAACATTCTTAATTTTATTTTCTACAAGTTCCTGAATTTTTTCTCTTGCAGCACCTAAGTAACCTCTTGGGTCAAACTTATCAGGATTTTCAGCCATAAATTCTCTAACAGCAGCAGTCATAGCAAGTCTAATATCAGTATCCATATTAATCTTGCAAACAGCCATACTAGATGCCTTTCTTAACATATCGTAAGGAATACCCTTTGCACCCTTAATATCTCCACCATACTTATTGCAAAGAGCAATAACATCAGGGTCAACACTTGATGCACCATGAAGAACGATTGGATAGTTCTTGAAACCTGCATTTTCAAGCTTTTCAGTAATAACTGCAAGACGGTCAAAATCAAGCTTAGCATCACCCTTGAACTTATAAGCACCATGGCTTGTACCAATAGCTACAGCAAGTGAATCTACGCCTGTACGCTGTACAAAATCAAGAGCCTGATCAGGGTCTGTATATGTAGCATGTCCTTCTGCAACACTTACTTCGTCTTCAACACCAGCAAGCTTACCAAGTTCAGCTTCAACTACTACACCATGAGCATGAGCATAGTCTACAACTTCCTTAGTCTTTGCTACGTTTTCTTCATAATCATAGTGAGAACCGTCAAACATTACAGATGTGAAACCGTTTTCTACACAAAGCTTAACTGTTTCAAGGTCTGGACCATGGTCAAGGTGAAGTGCTACATCAACACCTGTTTCTTCTGCAATAGCAGCTACCATATCGTGCATACATCTTGGGCCAGCATACTTTAATGCAGACTTTGAACACTGAAGAATAACAGCTGAGTTTAATGCAGCTGCACCTCTTAAAACACCCTGTACAATTTCCATATTATTAATATTAAACGCACCGATTGAGTACTTACCCTCAAAAGCTTTCTTAAACATTTCTGTTGTTGTTACTAATGCCATAATTATTCCTCCTATCAATCCATAAATTTATATATTTATTATAACATTATTGTTTACTTTTGGCAATAGCACCCTTTACAATTATTAATATTTTTTTACTATTTTTTCGACTGGTAACTAATTTCTTTGTTTTAGCACAAACAGTCAAAGTTATATTTTTCCAAATTTGGAACTAATTCACGAATATAATTATCCTTATTTGGAATATAATAAAAACGTAACCAAAGAAAAAGATTAAAATTTTTAAATAAAAATGAAAATTTGCCAAATAACTATTGCATTTTCTGTAATGTTATTATATAATATGTTCATAGCAAAGGTCTAGGATGTTCGCGAACCTATTATTTTTGAACCTACATTTCTTGAACGGGTTTCCTACATCTTCCGGCAAATGCCAGGCCACAAGATAATTCCCTTTGGGCAGTGGAAGGCAAATGTCGGTGTGCGGTCACCCACCTAGCTCAGCTAGGTGTCGAAGAGATAGGAACGGCATCCCGGATTTAACTTTAAGAGCAGATTTTTATCTGCTCTTTTTTGTTTATATTTTATATATTGTGTATGTTCAAATCAAATTACAGCCATAATTTGTGATTTGTACCATAAGTAATCAGATTTATCTTCCTTATTAACCATACAAAAAAGCTGTTAAAGATTTCTCTCTAACAGCTTTTTGTATTAAATATATTAAAGATTTGTAATTCTTATACCATTAGCTAACAATGCTGATACGATTTCATCAATGTGAGCCTGGTCTCTAGTTTCTACTCTTATATCTAATATACAAGATGTAATATCAATATTTAAGTCATATCTATCATGATGAATAGATACAATATTTCCACCTAAATCTGCAATAATTCTTGAAATTGTTTCAAGCTGACCTGGCTTGTCTGTAAGTTCCATTTTAAGAGTAAGTGAACGACCTGTACTTAAAAGACCTCTTGAAATTACTCTTGATAAAATAGTAACATCAATATTACCACCAGAAACAAGACAAACAACATTCTTGCCCTTTACATCAACTTTGTTAAACATAGCTGCTGCTACAGAAACTGCACCTGCACCTTCTGCAACAAGTTTCTGCTGTTCCATAAGTGCAAGAATAGCAGTTGCAACTTCATCGTCAGAAACTGTAACAATTTCATCAACATACTGCTGACATAATTCATATGTATGTTCACCAGGAGTTTTAACTGCAATACCATCAGCAATAGTCTTTACAGCAGGAAGGTTTTCGATTTCGCCATCTCTGATAGAATTTACCATTGATGGAGCACCTTCAGCCTGAACACCATAAACCTTACATTCTGGTTTAAGTGACTTAATAGCAAAAGCTACACCTGAAATAAGACCACCACCACCAATAGGAACGATTACGGCATCAATTTCAGGAAGCTGGTTTAATAATTCAAGACCAATAGTACCCTGACCTGCAATAACATCTTCGTCATCAAAAGGATGAACAAATGTATAATTATGTTCTTCCTTTAACTGCATTGCCTTTTCGTAAGCATCATCATATACACCCTTAACGAGGCAAACTTCTGCACCATATTTCTTAGTAGCTTCTACTTTTGAAATAGGAGCACCATCTGGAAGGCAAATTATTGACTTAATGCCATTAGCAGTTGCACCAAGAGCAACACCCTGTGCATGGTTACCTGCTGAACAAGCAATAACACCCCTTGCCTTTTCTTCATCAGTAAGCTGTGAAATCTTGTAATAAGCACCTCTTACCTTGAAAGAACCAGTTACCTGTAAATTTTCAGTTTTAAGGTAAATATTTGATTCTGGATTTAATTTTGGTGCGTGAATTACACCAGTTTTTCTGATAACATCCTTTAAAACAAAGGCTGCATGATAAATTTTATCTAAAGTTAACATATTATCTCCTTATTTAGCTGCGATTACTTCTACTTCGCAGAGTACATTTTTTGGTAAAGTCTTTACAGCAACACATGAACGAGCTGGCTTAGTAGTGAAATACTTGCCATACACTTCATTAAAAGCTGAAAAATCATTCATATCTGCAAGGAAACAAGTAGTTTTTACAGCCTTTGTCATATCTGTACCAGCTGCTTCAAGGATAGCAGAAAGATTTTTCATAACCTGTTCTGTCTGAGTTTCGATTGTAGTAGCTTCAATATTACCGTTTTCTGGATTTAT